>JAQWSV010000297.1 GCA_029243005.1 Woeseiaceae bacterium | reverse complement strand
GACCATTAATGGCTCTTCCTCTTCTACCTCCTCACGCGTAGTTTCTTGTGCTTCGGTATGCAATAGAATCCGTCGTTCTTCGAGTGTTAGCTCGAATTCCATGCCTTCTTCGAGATTGCGCTGTACTAGGTAGTCATCGCCGATGACTTCGAACCACTGATCCAAAAGGGGATCGTACTCGACGAATCGATACCCGGTGGTCATGAATTCAACGCCAAAGTCCCGCCCCTGGGTGGTAGCTTCGTCGGTGACGAGTTGAATCAGGGAGGACAGGCGGCGCGCCTCCCGGTCCATGTTGTCGTCATCCCCAAGGATGCCGAACGACAAGAAAGCGACGGCCATCAGGATGCCGACAATGACCATGACGACAAGGATTTCGATTAGTGTGAATGCACGGCCGTGTTTCAGGCTGGGCGGTCTGCGATGTTCAGGGCGGACTTGCACGCTGGAGGCGTCCGGAACCGGTGCCGGTTACTATAGGTCCCAGTTCCCGAGATCGCTGTCGATATCTTCGCCACCGGGGCGTCCATCCCGGCCAAAAGTGAAGATATCGATTTCGCCATTCTGACCCGGGTTTAGGTATTGATAGTTGTTGTCCCAGGGGTCTTTCGGCAATCGGTCGAGGTAACCGCCGGGTTTCCAGTTGCGAATATTCGGATCTGCTGGCTTGGTTACCAGCGCTTCGAGGCCCTGTTCAGAAGTCGGGTAGGCAAAGTTGTCGAGTCTGTAGAATTTCAGTGCATTCTCGATACCGCGAATGTCCTGCTGAACCCGGGTGACCTGTGCATCGTCAATTCTGCCGATTACGTTAGGAGCCACGATAGCCGCCAGGATGCCTAGGATAATGACTACGACCATGATTTCGATCAACGTAAAGCCGCGTTGCCGGCTATGTAATTGGTGATTCAATTTGCTGCCCACTGCGAATTGCTCCAATGCAAAATGCGTTGTTGCGGCTTCGGGCCGCATTGACTCTCTATGAGATTAAACGTCAGTATATCAAACATGGGGTTAGTCAAACGTTGTCAAAATTACTTGCAGAACATCCTGCAGGCAGGCGTGCACTGGCAGATTGCTGCGCTGGTGATCGTTGTCTGCGGTTTATTTGCCGTGTTCGGCGATGCCGGCCGCGAAACCTTTCGATATGACCGCCTGCTAATTCAGGAGGGTGAGTATTGGCGTCTGATTACGGGGCATTTTGTCCACCTCGGTACGAACCACCTGATCTTGAATCTCGTTGGACTGGTGCTGGTCTGGCTCTTGGTTGGTCGCTATTTCAGAAGGCTACAGTGGTTGCTGGTTATCTCCATCGTTGCGGCCGTCACTACGGCCTGCTTCTGGTTTATCGACGAATTTCTGCTCTGGTACGTTGGTCTGTCCGGTGTGCTACATGGATTGCTGGTCGCTGGCACGATTCGTGGCTACAAAGTCCTGCCATCGGAGTCTGTGATCATCGGCATCATCGTTATTGGCAAACTGGGGTGGGAGCAATTCGCGGGGCCGCTACCGGGCTCCGAATCGGTGTCCGGTGGTGCGGTCGTCGTTAATGCCCATCTATTCGGTGCCCTGGGCGGGTTGGCAGCTGCGCTCGCTATCGGACGTAGTGCCGGAGACGAGCGCTATATATAATCCCCGTCCACCTGAACTGTGGAGATCCACTTTGACCTTTGCATTCATATTCCCGGGCCAGGGTTCTCAGTCCGTAGGAATGCAGGAAAACCTTGCCGCCGATCATCCGATCGTCAGGGAAACCTATGAAGAAGCCAGTGATGCGCTGGGTTTCGACATGTATTCCCTCGTCAAGGATGGGCCGAAAGAGACTCTCGACGAAACCGTAAATACCCAGCCGGCCATGCTGACGGCCGGTATCGCTACCTGGCGTGCTTGGCAACAGTCGGGGGGAGATACGCCGGCCATGATAGCGGGGCACAGCCTCGGCGAGTATTCCGCACTCGTGGCCTCGGGTGCATTGCCGTTTCATGACACGGTATCCCTGGTCCGCAAGCGTGCAGAACTGATGCAGGATGCCGTCCCGGCCGGAGAGGGTGCCATGGCAGCCATTATCGGGCTGGACGATGAAGCCGTCATTGAGGCCTGTCAGATGGCGTCGGAAAACGGCGTCGCGGAAGCAGCAAATTTCAATACGCCGGGCCAGGTCGTAGTTGCGGGAGACAAGTCAGGCATCGAGAGCCTAATTGAATTCGCCCAGGCCGCGGGTGCACGACGGGCCATGATGCTGGCGGTCAGCGTGCCGGCACACTCATCGCTGATGCGGTCGGCTGGCGAGACCCTAGCGGCGCTGATTCAGGAATCCCCCTTCAGCGACCCGACTATTACAGTAATTTCTTCCGTGGACGGCATGCCGTACACGGGTGCCGAAGATATGCGCGCGCGGATGCAGGCACAGGTCTACAGCCCGGTTCGCTGGGTAAATGTGATCAATCACATGCAAGCTAGTGGTGTGAATTCAATTATCGAATGTGGGCCAGGCAAAGTGTTGGCCGGGCTGGTGCGGCGAATCGATCGCAGCATCAGTGTTGCCTGTATTGACTCAACGGTTGCACTGCAAACAGCAATGAATGGAGTGAGCGAATGACTGTGATAAATGAAAACGCGCTTGAAGGGCAGGTCGCACTGGTCACGGGTGCCTCGCGGGGAATCGGGGCGGCAATCGCAAAGACGCTGGCCGATGCCGGCGTGCGGGTGATAGGCACAGCAACCAGCGCTGGCGGCGCTGAGACAATTACGACCACGCTCGGTGATACCGGCCGAGGCTTGGTCCTGGATGTTTCCAGCGATGATTCTGTCGCAGAAGCAATCAAGGATATCCAGGATAATGAAGGTGCGCCGACAATTGTCGTCAACAATGCCGGCATAACGCGTGACAACCTGCTGATGCGAATGAAGACTGAAGAGTGGGACGACGTCATTTCGACGAACCTGTCCGGCATATTCCGTGTGAGCAAAGCTGTGTTAAGGGGCATGATGAAAGCGAAAAGTGGACGCATCATAAACATTGCATCGGTTATAGGTATCATGGGCAATGCTGGGCAGGCCAACTATGGCGCTGCCAAGGCAGGCATCATTGGCTTCTCGAAATCGCTGGCACGCGAAGTCGGGTCACGCAACATCACCGTTAACGTCATCGCACCCGGTTTCATCGATACCGATATGACCAACGTGTTACCGGAAGAGCAAAAGACTGCCATGCTCGCGCAGGTACCTCTTGGGCGCCTCGGTGACGTCGATGATATTGCTGCCGCAGTGGCCTTTCTAGCGTCGCCAGCCGGGGGTTATATCACGGGTGAAACGCTGCACGTAAATGGCGGGATGCTGATGGACTAATTGGCGCCATTTGGAGCTAGATTGCCTATTCGGATTCACATACAATACCGAGCCACGCCCATGGTGGGCTTGAAATATCAATAACTTACGTACGATCGAGGCCCGAAAACAGGGACTTACAACGGTCATGTGACTTGGATTGCGGCAGATATTGGGGGCCGCGCGGAAACCGCCCCGGGGAGGCTCCGGACAGATTTTGAGCATCTCTTCTTAAGGAGAAGTGATAACAATGAGCAGTATCGAAGAGCAGGTTAAGGGCATCGTTGCAGAGCAGCTTGGTGTTAAAGAAGATGAAGTCACCACCGATGCTTCATTTGTTGATGATCTGGGTGCGGACTCGCTGGACACCGTTGAACTGGTGATGGCGCTCGAGGAAGAATTCGAGACGGAGATTCCGGATGAGGAAGCCGAGAAAATCACCAC
>JAQWSV010000295.1 GCA_029243005.1 Woeseiaceae bacterium | reverse complement strand
AAAAAATAAAAATGTTTTTTGCAGACTGCAGAAGCCATCTTAGGTAGCGAATATTAACCGGCATAATATCCAGAGGAATAACGACATGTTCCGAGCACGAATCTCATTCTTTATTACCTTGATTTGCCTGCCGTCAGCGTTTGCTACCGCGCAGGATCGTTCAATCACCATCGACGATCTGTTATCGCTCAAGTCTGTCGGTAGCCCGGAGGTGAGCCCAGACGGTCAGTGGGTCGCTTACACGGTGCGCGGCAACGACTTGGAAGAGGACAGGTCGAATACCCGTATCTGGATGGTGTCGACCTCGGCCGAAGATCCGATCCCAATGACAGGCATTGATTACTCGGCCAGCAATCCGAAATGGAGCCCCGACAACAAGTACCTGTCCTTCCAGGCCTCAAAAGGTGAGGACGCGAAGACCCAGGTTTGGAATCTGAACCGAATGGGCGGCGAAGCGGTCCAGGTTACCAACGTTGAACAAGGCATTTCCGGTTACGACTGGTCGCCCGACGGCAGCCGCCTGCTGCTGACGATCCAGGATCAGAAGCCCGAACTGCTGGACAACGACGAAGAAAATGACGGCAAGCCGCAACCGCATGTCATTACGCGCATGCAGTTCAAGCAGGACTATGTCGGCTATCTCGACAATCGCCGCCGACACATTTACGTATACACGCCAGGTGACAACGATCCCGTCCAGGTCACGTTCGGCGACTACGACGATTCCGACCCGGTCTGGAGCCCGGATGGCAAGACGATTGCCTTTGTCAGCGATCGCTCGGCTGATCCCGACCTGCACTGGGGAACCGATATCTGGACCGTCAATATCGATAATCATGAGCTTACCCGGGTCACGAGCAATGAAGGCCGTGATTATTCTCCCACCTGGTCGCCCGATGGCGAAAGCATCGCTTACGTCACGTCCACAGGATACGACATTGGTGGTTCCGCCCTGACACCGACGCGCTATCTCGCGTCGACACGCGTCGGCAGGGACGAGCGCAATATCCTGACGCCGAACCTGGACCGCAATGTCTCCAACCCCACTTATTCGGACGACGGCGACACCATCTACTTCCGTTTGCAGGACAGCGGCCAGGACCATTTCGCCGCCGTCGGGAGCGATGGTGAAAACCTGACGCGACTCCTTGAACGCCAAGTCAGCGTGCGTGACTTTTCGACAGCTGGAGGCCGGACTGCGCTATTGGTCGGCCAGTCAGACCAGCCACCGGAGATCTACACATTTGACGACGGGACACTGTCGAAGTTGACGCATGTTTCCGCGGGAACGCTTGAAGGAGTCGCAACCGCCCGAGTTGAGAAGCGGCAGTTCGCGAGCACGGATGGCACACCTGTGGAGGCTTTCTTTTTCTATCCCGACAGCTTTGATGAATCGCAACGCTATCCGACCATTCTCTGGTTGCATGGCGGTCCAGCCTCACAGTTCACCTACAACTACTCTGGCATCGGCCAGCTCTACGCGGCGAACGGCTATGTGGTGATCATGCCTAACCCACGCGGTTCTGTGGGCTACGGACAGGACTTCGCGCAAGGCACCGTCGCTAAATGGGGAGAGAAGGATTACGAAGATGTCATGGCCGCGGTCGATTACGGCATCGAGATCGGCGTCGTCGATCCGGATCGAATGGGCGTCGGCGGCTGGTCTTATGGCGGCATTCTCACCAACTTCGTAATCACACAAACAACGCGATTCAAGGCGGCGATGTCCGGCGCCAGTTTGGGTCTTACGACAGCCAACTATGGTCACGATCATTACCAGCTGATGTATGAGCTCGAATTTGGACTGCCCTGGGAGTATCCCGAACGCTGGGTGAAGCTCTCACCTTTCAGCAAGGTCGAAGCGATTACGACACCGACACTCTGGATGGGCGGTGCTCTTGACTGGAACGTACCGATCATCAATTCAGAGCAAATGTATATCGCGATGAAGCGTCTTGGCCGTGACACACAATTAGTTGTCTACCCGAATGAGCATCATGGCATCCGACTGCCCAGTTTCCAGCGAGATCGCTATGAACGCTGGCTGGCGTGGTACGACGAGCGCCTGAAGCCTTCAGGTAGCGCCGACTGACAACTTCACATGACCAAAAACTGGGTCGGAACATCCACTATTGTCCCGACCCTCTCTCCCGTAGAATGCTGACTTCCGTCGATCACGAGAGCAGCACATGGATCTTGGAGTCACAGACCGCCTGCAACCCATCCTAGATGATGTTCGGTCATTCATCAAAGAAAAGGTCTTGCCCGTCGACGAGGAGTTTCTGTCCGAGGTCGACAAGGGCGACCGTTGGGAACAGACACCACGCCAGACCAAAATCCTCGAAGGACTCAAAGCCGAAGCTCGTGAGAAAGGCCTTTGGAATTTCTGGCTGACAGATAGTAATCGCGGCCCGGGCCTGACCACCGTCGAATACGCCTACATCGCAGAGGAAACCGGCCGCGCTCAAATCGCCGCAGAATGCTTCAACTGCAGTGCGCCCGATACCGGCAATATGGAGGTCCTAGAGCGATTTGGCTCCGATGCCCAGAAAGCGGAATGGCTGGAGCCCCTGCTCAAAGGCGAGATTCGCTCAGCCTATGCCATGTCCGAACCCGACGTGGCCTCCTCCGATGCCACAAACATCGCGATGAGCGCCGTGCTCGAAGACGACCAATGGGTCCTGAACGGTGAGAAAACCTACATATCAGGTGCTGGAGATAAACGCTGCAAACTATTGATATGTATGGTTAAAACTAATTCCGAAAATGACCGCCATCAGCAGCACTCACAGATCCTCGTACCGATGGATGCGGACGGTGTGGAGATCATTCGGCCGATGGGCGTGTTCGCTATGGACGATGCGCCGCACGGCCATATGCACATACGCTTCACGGACGTTCGAGTGTCTGAGGACAGCATCGTCCTCGGACCCGGGCGAGGCTTCGAGGTTGCCCAAGGCCGCCTCGGACCGGGCCGCATCCATCATTGCATGCGCGCCATCGGCATGGCCGAGGAAGCACTGGAGCTCTTGTGTAGGCGCTCCGTCTCTCGCACTGCATTTGGAAAACCGCTGGCGAAACTGGGCGGCAATTACGACAAGATTGCCAACGCACGAATGGCTATCGACATGGCACGCCTGCTAACGCTCAGAGCCTCATATGCGATCGACACGCAGGGGGTCCCGGAGGCACAACTCTGGATTTCCAAGATCAAGGCCCATGTTCCTAATGTCGCACTCGATGTCATCGACGACGCCATACAGATGCACGGGGCCGCTGGCTTGTCGGACGACTTCCCTCTTGCCCGTATGTACATGCATGCCCGAACACTTCGCCTGGCGGACGGACCAGATGAAGTGCACCGCATGGTGGTCGCACGTCATGAGCTGCGCCCGTACCTGAAGAAATAACTCATGGCAGCGACCGTCAGTCTTGAAACATTCGCCGCACTTGCCGGTACCGAACTTAAACCGTCCGGGTGGTTTGAAATCAGCCAGGAGCGAATCAACCAGTTCGCCGATGCAACAAACGACCACCAGTTCATCCATGTTGATCCGGATCGGGCCGCAGCAACGCCTTTTGGGACAACGATTGCGCATGGTTACCTGACATTGTCGCTCCTTTCCGACCTACTAGAGGATTGCCGTCCAACACCGGAAGGCCTAGTCATGGGACTCAATTACGGTTCGGACAAAATCCGGTACCTGGCACCCGTAAAGGTCGGACAGCGGGTTCGGGCGGTCGGCCGCATTGCCGAACTGGCTGAGAAACGCCCAGGCCAATGGCTCATCAAGACGGCTGTCACCGTTGAAATTGAAAACGAAACCACTCCGGCGCTGATCGCCGAGATTCTGTCGATGTTCATCATCGATCCGCAAAAAAAGGAAATATCATGAGTATCACGCTCGATGAACAGGTTGCCATCGTCACTGGCGCCGGACGCGGACTGGGCCGTTCCCACGCACTGGCCCTCGCGGAGCGCGGCGTCAAGGTAGTCGTCAACGACCTCGATGAAGACGACGCGAAATCCGTCGTGAATGACATCGAAGCGGCAGACGGAACAGCAATGGCAGCCGCCTGCAGCGTATCTGACAACGATGCCGTCGTTGCGATGGTCAAACAGACGATGGATGCATGGGGCCGCGTCGACATACTCGTTAATAATGCCGGTATTTTGCGCGACAAGACCTTTCACAAAATGTCGCTCGACGATTTCCAGCTCGTTATTGACGTGCACCTGATGGGCTCTGTGTATTGCACAAAAGCTGTCTGGGAGGTCATGCGCGAGCAACGATATGGTCGCGTCATGTTCACCAGTTCAAGCACGGGACTCTACGGTAACTTTGGCCAGGCCAATTACGCAGCGGCAAAAATGGCGATGGTCGGCCTGATGAACACGCTGCATCTTGAAGGCGAGAAGTACAACATCCGCGTGAACTGTCTCGCTCCAGCCGCCGGCACCGCGATGACCGAAG
>JAQWSV010000292.1 GCA_029243005.1 Woeseiaceae bacterium | reverse complement strand
ATGTACGAATAATTGGCAGTCCCAGAGTGATATTTACGGAGTTACCAAATCCCGCGTACTTGATGACCGGCAAGCCCTGATCGTGATACATGGCAAGAATCGCGTCGGCTTTGCCGCTGGCCGGAGTAAAGGCGGTATCAGCTGGCAATGGCCCCCTCACCTGAATGCCTTGCGCGGTGGCCGCATCGATGGCGGGCTGAATAATCAACCGGTCTTCGGCGCCCAGGTGCCCGCATTCACCCGCATGCGGATTCAGGCCGCATACAGCAATGTCGGGACGCTCGATTCTGAACTTGCGGACCAGGTCGTTATGCAGCACCTCGATGACACGGACGATTCCGTCCGTGGACAGAGCCGCCGGTACGTCCTTGAGGGGTAGGTGCGTGGTTGCCAGTGCGACGCGAAGCTCATCTGCGATCAGCAACATGACGGGCGAACCGGTGTCCGTCAGCTCCGCCAGAAACTCGGTATGACCCTTAAACGAAACGCCGGCGTCATTGATGACGCTTTTTTGCAGCGGCGCGGTGACAAGCGCCGCAAACTCACCGGATTGGCACCCCTCAACGGCGCGGCGCAATCCGTCGAGCAGGCTATTCACGTTCGCAGGATTTAGATTGCCGGGCGTTGCCGGTTCTGCGAGCGGTACGTCCAGGACCTGCAGCGAACCCTCTGCGGTTTCAATGTCTGGGTCATACCTCGAAAGTTTGATTTTTCTGCCGATAGCCGCGGCGCGATCTGCGAGCATCGTCAGGTCGGCAATGACGACGATCTTCGTGGACCACGGCGAATCGACGAGGGCGAGGCACAGCTCGGGACCGATACCGGCAGGCTCACCGGCAGTAACGGCGATTCGATCAGATGCGTGTTTCGACAAAAGCTTCGTCACGAATGCGCCGGACCCACAGCTCGGTTTCGTTATTCAGCTTGCCGTTCCGGACGCGTTGAATACAATTACTTTCCTTGAGGTCTTCCGTGTTGTCGTACGTGCGCCGTTCCTGGACCTCAAGGATATGCCATCCGAATCGACTGCGGAAAGGCTCGGATAACTCCCCAATTTCGGCATTATTGGTGACTTCCTCGAACTCAGGGACAAACTCGCCTGGATTCGTCCAACCCATTTCGCCGCCTTCGTTGGCGGATCCCGGGTCATCCGACATCAGCTTCGCAATCTCGCCAAAGTTCTCACCCGCCTGGATGCGATCGTATGCGTCCTGCGCCTGTTGCTTGGCCGTCTCTTCGTCGATGATCTGG
Organism: Woeseiaceae bacterium; assembly: GCA_029243005.1. GTDB lineage: Bacteria > Pseudomonadota > Gammaproteobacteria > Steroidobacterales > Woeseiaceae > SZUA-117. The sequence goes on along the minus strand of JAQWSV010000292.1, from coordinate 20,988 downwards.
TCTGGCGTAATCAGGATGTGGCGAACTCGGATCTGCTCGATCTCACTTTTCTGCGTGACACCCTGGATCTCGTTGACTTTCACGATATGGTAACCGCTGATTGCGCGAATCGGTTGCGATATGTCACCGTCATTCATTTCGCCGACGACATCGGAAAACAGGCTCGGCAACTGATTGCCAGGACGCCAGCCGAGGCTGCCGCCCTGCAGCGCGGTGTCGCTGTCCGAGTGCCGGATAGCAAGCTCGCCGAAGTCTGTACCACTTTCCACTTGAGCAACGATGCTCAACGCTTCCTGTTCAGCTTCGTCGAATTGTTCGTTCGTCGCTGACGCAGGTACCGATACCAAGATGTGCGATAGATTAAAATTGGAATTGACGACAACATTGTCTTCGAGGTCGGCGACACAAGCTTCGATTTCACGCGGAGATACAGAAATCCGATTGACGACCTCGATACGTTTCAGTTGTTCGAGGATCATCTGTTTTCTCATGTCGATACGGTATTCACCGTAGTCGATACCGTCCTGCTCGAGGAGCGCCGGCAGGTCTTCGAAATTCATGTTGTTCGACTGAGCGATCTGCGCGATGCCCTGATTCAGCATCTGGTCGGAAATCTGGATGCCGATGCGATCTGCACGTTGTCTCTGGATCTCCTCGACGATCAGACGCTCCAGGACCTGATCGCGAAGAATGTGTGCCGGCGGCAGCTCCATACCGGCCTCGGTAGCTCGCATGATGATCAGGTCTTGCTGGCGGTTGAGCTCGCTCTTCAGCACGACGCCCTCGTTGACGATGGCAGCGACCCCATCAATAAACTGCCCGGTCTCGGACAATTCTTGCGCGAGCGGCGCAGTGGCCAGCATCGTGAAGGCTGCAGATATAGATAAAGATCGGATATTAAACATAATTTTTCTCGGTGCCCGATTAAGGTAGCGCCGGACCGGTGATATTAGTGCAGGTCGCCCGAATAGCCAAGAATTCCGCGTTCCAGCAGCCGGCCGGCCGCGGTGCCGACGCTGGTCATGCCCTTTAATACTAGTTGCAGACCAATAGATGAATCTTGGGTTCCGTCTCGGGTGGAAATATAGCGTCGCCCGACCAGCCTGAGGCCCCAGCAGCAGCTCTCATATTCGAGCCCATAGAATTGTTCTAGGACTTTGTTGTCACGCAGCGAGAAGTTGTAACGGCCAACGAAATTCCAGCTTTGTCCGATCGGCCAAGACCAGGAAACGTCGCCTTGCTCAAGGGAGCCTTGCCGGAATCGATAGGCGAAGTTCAGAATTTTGTTGCTGGCCGGGCGGTATTGCAGTCGAGCCTCGGATTTGGTCGTTCCGTTGTCGCTCCACTGGTGACCGATGTCGAAGTTCAGGTTGTCGTAGATCAGGAAGCGGAGTTCGGCGATGTAGTCTGATGCATCGCCAGTGACTGACGGCTGGCCAGGCAGCATGACGCTCTGGTTACTCAAATAAAGTGCCTGGCCGATGGTTGCGGACATTAACTCACGACCGGAACCAGTTTCGATGATTCTCGATGTCACGCCTACGCTCAACTGATCGGTGTCCGTGATGCGGTCCACGCCGAGATAACGATTTCCACGATACAGCTGCACCAGATTCAAATCGGGTTGAATCGTATCGAATACAGGCAGTTGATCCTGTACGCGAAAAGGAACGTTTGTGTACAGAATGCGCGGCTCGATTGTTTGCACTCGACCCGAGCCGTTCAGCAGGCGTTCGAAGTTCAGACCCATATCGACCGTCGCGCTCGGTAGTGTTCGACTAGGATCGGTCTCTTCGCCCGGCAGGCGATTCTCGAGTTCGTATTGTGTGTGATCGAGTTTGACAGCAGGCCTGAAAAACCAGCCGGGCCGCTCGATCGCCAATTCGATACTGGGTGAGGCGTTCAACCGCCAGCCGGTTGTGCCGACATCCCGGTCAAAATTGACGACTTCGCTGTCGAACCCGTAGTCGAGTCCGAGAAAACCATCTGCCCAGTGTCCCGACACCAGGATTTGTGGAAGTCGACGGTAGGGCTTGTCGACTGGCGCGATTGCCTGATCGATGGTCTGGTAATCTTGAAACATTGCGAGCATTGACCAGTGTTCGCCGTAAAAGTCGAACGTCGCGCTACGATTCAGGTGCGTGATGCTAGAAATACTTAGAGAGCCGCCAAGGTCTTCGAAATACTGGCTGTCCGATACCTGGCGGAAATCGATCAGGTTTCGCCAGCCATTATTGAAGAGTGTCCGGTGCGCGAAGGAAACAAGGTGTCGATTGTCGTTCAGCTTGCTATCGTCGGGCAGGTATTCGACCTGGGCTTCTCCTGTGCTGGTTGATAACAAGTATCGAATCTCGGCGCCCATCTGCAGGCCGCGAGCAGTCAGCAGTCGCGGCGTGAGCGTTGCGTCGTAGTTCGGGGCAATGTTCCAGTAGTAAGGTACGCTGAGTTCGTTGCCGCTTCGACCGCTGCGGCCGATTTCTGGTGTCAGGATGCCTGACTTTCTCGCATCCGTGATTGGGAACGACAGATAAGGTGAGTAGAGAATGGGGACGCCCTTGAAACGTAGCTTCACATCCCGCGCCTCGCCGACCCCGGTCGTCGTATCCAGTACGATGTCGTCGGCCTGGATGATCCAGTCTTCGGATTCCGATGGGCAGGTCGTGTAACCGACATTGCCGAGTTCCAGCCGACCTTCCTGGTTGATCTCGAGGAAGCCTGCCTGTCCTCGTCCGCGGCTACCGAGCTGAAATTCTGCGCCTTCAAAACGAATGCGTCCGGTGACGTAGCCGAATTCAGCCGAGCTGCTGACCACTGCCGTGCCGGAATCCTCGTAACGGACATTGCCAGCGAGGGAAAAGGCGCGTTGAATTGGGTCGTACGAGGCGGAGTCGGCGCCAGCCAGTCGATCGCCGCGACGGAGCAGTACGCCGCCGGACATGGAGGTGGTCGGATTGTTGCCAAACCGGGCTTCCAGTTCCCCGACCTGGAATTCGAAGGCGCTCGGATCACCGGTGCCGAACCGCGACAGCAGGGAATCACCGTCGCCATCGGTGATGCTGCCGATCTCGCAACGCATGCGCGCCTGTCCGCTCGCGGCGTCGAACGCCAGCAGGAGAATTACGCTGGTAATAATGGCAGGCAGTCTGGACAAGTCGCAGCCGTGTGCTTCGCTAAAAGTTAATTAAGACAGGATGTTACGAAGAAAAAATGTTATCACTGGATGCAATTTGCTACCTTCGCATAGTTCGCCGGACCCTTCAACGCACAGTAGGAACAAGAGGATCCATTCTAAGGAAATGAGCATGGACAACAGGCTCGCTTTGCTGACCGACTGGGTGCGTCAATTTGACTGCCTTGCCGAGGCCAGTCCGGTACCCGCGTCCTCCGATGCGAGTTTCCGACGTTATTTTCGGGTCCAGGGCCACGATAGTTACATTGCCGTGGACGCGCCACCGGCGACTGAAAACAGCCAGACATTTATTACGATCTCCAGATACCTGTGCAACATGGGGATCAATGCGCCGCGCGTCATCGAGGCGGACCTGGCGCAGGGCTTTTTGCTCATTACCGATCTGGGTTCCCGGCAATACCTGGACGAAATCGGGAACGATTTTTCCGCAGCGGATGATCTGTATAGCGATGCACTGGATACGCTGATCAGGCTGCAGACGGCGGGAGACAAGTATCGGAAATCACTACCCTCATACGACGAAGCGTTATTGCGATTCGAACTGTCGATCTTTCGTGAGTGGCTGTTAGAGCGGCACTTGGGACTGGCATTCTCCGCAGAAGACGATGCAAACTGGCAATCGTGTTGCGATGCGCTGGTCGGCTGTGCGTTGAAACAACCGCGTGTCTTTGTGCATCGTGATTACCATTCCCGCAACCTGATGGTGACTGACGAGAATAATCCGGGCGTGCTCGATTTTCAGGACGCACTGAACGGACCCTACACCTACGACATTGTGTCCTTGTTGAGGGATTGCTATATCAAATGGCCGGTTGAGTTTGTTGACAGGTTCGCCAACCGCTTTCGCGACGACTGTGGCCAGGCGGTATCGGTCGAGCAGTTCCGAAAAGACTTTGACTACAACGGCATGCAACGACACCTGAAGGCGGCAGGTATTTTTGCGCGCTTGTTCCATCGTGATGGAAAGGGCGGATATCTTGACAATATCCGCCGAACCTTGGATTACGTAGTCGTGGCGTCGTCGCGTTACAACGAACTGAAATTTCTGAACGCGCTCCTCGGTGAGCGTGTCATGCTGGCCTTGCTGGAGGTCGGACCATGAACGCGATGATTCTCGCTGCAGGTCGCGGCGAACGACTGCGACCGATTACCAACTCGGTGCCGAAGGCAATGGTCGAGGTGCGCGGTGAGAAACTCATCGACCGCCACTTAAGTATGTTGGCGCGTGCCGGGATTGAGACGGTCGTGATCAATCTCGGTTGGCTCGGCGAGCAGATCGTCGATCACGTTGGCTCCGGTGAGCAATACGGCGTACACGTCGTATACAGCCCCGAGTATGACTCCGTGCTGGAGACCGGTGGCGGCATCGTTCGTGCATTACCAATGCTGGGTAAGGACTCGTTCTGGATCGTCAATGCCGACATCTACACTGACTTTGAAATTCCCGATACGGCACTTGCCGAATCGCTGGATGCTGAATTGATCCTGGTGGATACACCGGCACACAAAATAAACGGCGATTTTGATTTACAGGTTGGAAAAATCGTCAACGGTCCGGACCGTCCGCTAACATACAGTGGCATTGCAAGATATCGTGCGTGCTTTTTCACCGGCATCGAGGTCGAGCGCTTTTCTGTTGTGCCTATGCTCCGTGATGCAGCAGACGCTGGGCGGCTCGGTGGTACGTATCATACTGGGCTCTGGCACGATGTCGGCGGCCCGGAACGCCTTGAGGCGCTCAATCAAGCCTGACCATTTACTCTTTCTGCAATCCCAGGTGACCTAGCAGGTTTTCCTCGACGGTTGTGCGAATGACTTCGCGGTTGGTGGGGATGTCGAGCGCCGCCAGGTTGGTAACCTCGAGATCGCTGAATCCGCAGGGATTGATGCGCGAAAACGGTGCCAGGTCGACGTCGATATTCAGCGCCATCCCGTGGAAACTCGATCCGCGTCGGATTCGCAGGCCCACGCTTGCGATCTTTTTGCTGTCGATATACACACCCGGCGCGTCCTTGCGCGCCATTGCATCGATATCGTATTTGGCGGTGAGGTCGACAATACTTTGTTCCAGTCCCGTGACGAGGTCGCGGACGCCGATCTTTGATCGCTTCAGGTCGATCAATGGGTAGATCATCAGCTGACCTGGTCCGTGATAGGTGACCTGACCACCCCGATCCACTTGTACTACTGGAATATCACCGGCATTGAGCAGATGATCGCGGCTGGCGTTTAGGCCGAGGGTAAAAACCGGCGGGTGTTCGGTGAACCAGATTTCATCCGGCGTTGATGCGCCCCGGGAATTCGTGAACGATTGCATGCGCCGCCACAATGGCTCGTAGTCTTCACGCTCCAGAGAGCGGACGATAATCATAGCGCGACCAAGATGTCCTCGTGGTCGGTCAGCGACAAATAGATATCGTCAAGTTGTTGCTGGGACTGTGCGTCGATCGTTACCGTGATCGAAAGAAAATTACCTTTGCTGCTCTGCGCTTCCGATATCGCGTCGTCCGGCAACCTGCCCGTGTGTGCCTCAACGAGACTAATGGCAACTTGGCGAAATTTGTCGCCGACGCAGCCCATCATCTTGATTGGAAAGCGGCAGGGAAACTCGAGAAGCGTTTCGTCAGGCTTGTCACTCATTTACTCGAACCAGAGTGTGACTCCGTCTTTTGTCTGTTGCCAGAAAGAACCGTCAGGATTGTCTTCCAGTGCCCGCAGCGGCATCTTCAACAACTGATCGCCATTGAGGCTTACTTGCAGTTCGGCAATCGGCTGACCCTGGGCGACCGGCGCCAGCAAAGTCTCCGGCATATTCAGTACCGACTCTACTTCATCGAACGACCCGCGCGGAATCGTGACGTACAGATTCTCGAGGAGGCCCAGGGGCGTCGTTTCTTTGGCAGCTTTCCAGATTTTCGCCGTGGCCACCGTTTCCCCGGCACGATAGAGCAGACGTGTTTCGAAGAAGCGGAAACCATAGTTCAGCAACGAATGACTGCCGTCGATACGCGCTTTGGCGCTGGCCGTGCCAAGCACCACGGAGATGATACGCATGTCGCCTCGTTGAGCCGATGACACCAGGCAATAGCCGGCTTCATCCGTTCGGCCCGTCTTCATGCCGTCGACACTTTCGTCACGCCACAACAGCGAGTTTCTATTCGGTTGTTTGATGCCGTTGTATTCGAACTCTTTCACCGAGTACCAGCGGTAGTATTCCGGAAATTCATTGATGATGGCGCGCGCGAGCGTCGCCATGTCACGAGCAGTCGAGTAGTGATCTTCGTTGGGCATGCCGCTGGCGTTGCGGAAATTGCTGCCGGTCATGCCGAGCTGTGCGGCATGCTGGTTCATTACTTGGGAGAAAACGTCCTCGGTCCCAGCCGCGTGTTCGGCTAGTGCGACGCTTGCGTCATTGCCGGACTGGACAATCATGCCGAGCACCAGGTCTTGGACGCTGACGCGCGTATCCACTTCGATGAACATTCGAGATCCCTCGGTCCGCCATGCCTTCTCACTGACGGTGACAAGATCATCAAGTGCGATCTGGCCTTCGTCCAGCGCGCGGAATATGGCGTATGCGGTCATCAGCTTCGTGAGGCTGGCAGGCGCCAAGCGTTCATCCGGCTTCAGCGAGGCGAGCTCGGCACCCGTGTTGCCATCGATCAGGAGGAAGCTCTTGGCGCCAATGATCGGGGGTTGCGGGATCGGTGTTCTCTGTGCGTGCGCCGAAACGCCACACAGCAGAAACACCAGCGAAATCATGAAGATTCGTAGTTTCACAGAATTTTGCCTAAGCGATTTTGAACCCAGGGTCCGTATTGTAGCGCCTCCGGGGAAAAATGTGAGGTCTTCCGAGATCAGGTCGATTTCGGGTCGATGCAGCGAGTCAGCAGTTGCTAGAGGCTGGCCGAAGTCCAAATGGCGATGATGGGGAGAACAATCCAGCAGGTGGACAGATGTCAGTCGGGCGATTGAATCAATTGAAAAAAAGTGTTTCTTATGGGCACAGGAACATTAGTATATTCCGACTTTATTGAAACAAAGCGTGCCGAGAAAATGTCTTTCAAACTGACGTACTCAACGATGTTCGACCCACCACCGGAGATGCACGAGCGCTTCGATACGGCGTTGGCAGAAATGCGGTCCCGCTTGGGACAGGACTATGCCCATTTTATCGGCGGTAAAGACGTTGTGGCAGGTGATCTTTTTGAAGACTTGAGTCCGATCAATACGAATTGGGTTCTCGCCCGCTTCCCGGCGGCAACGGCGGACGATGTCAATGCGGCCGTCTCAGCGGCGGAACGTGCCTTTCCAGCCTGGCGGAGTACGCCGGCGGAAGAGCGAATTCGCTTGTTGCGTAGCGCAGGTGAACTGATCGAGGACCGGGTTTATAACATCAGTGCGGCGCTTGCACTCGAGGTCGGCAAGAACCGGATGGAAGCCATCGGTGAAGTCCAGGAAACGGCGGAGTTCTTTTACCAGTATTGCGATGTTTTCGAGGCAGAGCAGGGATTCTTCGAACAGTTGCCGGACGACCCGGTGCCCGGCGTGTCGATGCGCAATCGCTCCGTCATGAAGCCCTACGGTGTATGGGCCGTGGTTGCACCTTTTAATTTCCCGTTCGCTTTGGCTGGAGGTCCTGTCGCCGCCGCACTGGTCACTGGCAATACGGTCGTCGTCAAAGGTGCGCCCGACACGCCCTGGGCCGTGCAGCTGCTCACAGAGTGCCTGCGTGATGCAGGTATTCCTGCCGGCGTTGTCAATACCCTGGCGGACCCGACAGACGTCGCGGGCCCGCTTCTCGTTGAATATCCTTCGGTCGCCGGCGTGACATTTACCGGCTCGCATGAGGTCGGTATGGAGGTCTGTCGAAAGGCCACCGCGGGTGCGTATCCCAAGCCGGTCATCACGGAAATGGGCGGCAAGAATGCCGCAATCATCACGGCGGAGGGTAACCTAGATGACGCAGCCGTCGGCATCATGCGATCTGCATTCGGATTGAGTGGGCAGAAGTGCTCCGCATTGTCCCGCGTGTATGTCGAGGAGACGGTGGCAGACGATCTCATCGGCAAACTGAAGTCGATCGTCGACGCGATAACTGTGGGTGACCCGACGGCCCAGGAAAACTACCTTGGGCCGGTCGGCAATCGCGATGCCTTTGAAAACTACCAAGCCTACGTTGCCGAGCTCGACGACAGTGGCGCAATAATCGTCTCTGGCGGGGGCGCACTGACCGAAGCCGACATGGATAAAGGCTATTTCTGTTCGCCGACTGTTGCTGAAGCTTCGCTCGAGCACAGGCTGTGGCAGCACGAGATGTTCGTACCCATTGTCATGATCGCCCGCATACCGAACAAGGAGGCCGGGTTGGCGCTGGCGAACGATACGTCCCTAGGGTTGACGGCTGGTTTCTACGGCAATCCGGAAGAGACAGTGTGGTTTCTCGATAACATCGAAGCTGGCGTGGTTTACACGAACCGCCGGCAGGGAGCGACTACGGGTGCTTGGCCCGGCTACCAGCGCTTTGGTGGCTGGAAAGGTTCCGGCAATACCGGCAAGGGCTTCGCATCCAACTACTACCTGTCCCACTACCTGCGGGAGCAGTCGCAGACCATTGTGGAATAGTTGTTCCCTGTATTCGCAATGGTGAAAGACACCTTGGTGCTTCGCAAGGCGAGGTGGTAATTCGAGGTGATGACGGCGTTCGGAGAGCGCTCCGCCGTGGCATTTCTATATCCGGAACGCGAAGTGTGGCCGCACGAAAATATTCCATGTCCTCGAGAAGCGCTCCCATCTGCCAGTTGCCGGGTTTGCTGTAGACAATAAAGAGGTCGTTCTCGTAGCGGTACTAACCGGACGATTGAAATTCCTCCTCGGTGGTTGTGGTCTGGATAAAGAAAAGGCAAGTGGCGATTAGCCATGTCGCGGGGAGTCGTTTGCTACTCGGTGACCAGGTGGGTATCCGTGATCCCCATTCTATGTAGTTTTTCGACGACGGAGTCATATTCAACGACGTCTGCTATCGGACCGATTCTGACACGATACAGCGTCGTTGAGGTGCGCTTATCTTGGTACACCTTGAGCGGACCGATGCCCCTGTCCCGCAGTAGTGCATATCGTCGCCTGGCATTGCCGACTTCCCCAAATGCACCCACTTGGACAAAGATGTCATCCTCCGGATCCAGAGTCGATGTCGGACGGGGTAGCGTCATGTTGACGTGCCGGGTCCCGGTCGGTGGAACATCGAAGCTGATGGCGGTGACTTCGACCAGGCTCGTTCCGTCGCGCACCATATCCAGTCGCATCGCCGCGGCATAGGAAAGGTCGATCAGTCGATTGTCGACGAAAGGACCCCGGTCGTTGACGCGAACGACGATGCTTTGGTTGTTACGCAGATTGCGAACTCGCACGTAGGACGGCAACGGCAGTGTCTTGTGGGCCGCCGTCATCTCGTGCATGTCGTAGGGTTCCTGGCTCGATGTCATTCGGCCATGAAACTTCTTGCCATACCAGGAAGCGACGCCTCGCTCCTGGTAGCCATAATTTGTGTCGAGCACTTTGTAGGTCTCGCCAAATACCTCGTAATAGGGACCGTTGCCGTATCGGCTGCGAGGTTCCTTGCGGGGTACGGCGTCGCCGGGCAGGGAGGAGGGTGTGCGGGCGCCGGGGCCCGGACCACTATCATGCACCGGCCTGGAGGAGCAGGCGGCAAGCAGGGACAGCAGGGCGATGGCGGCGAAGAGCGACGGGCGCTCAGAATTCGCCACGGTTTACCTCGAGTGCGATTTCCTGGCCGAGCTGGTACACGGCGAGAGCGTACATCACGCTGCGGTTATATCGTGTGATGACGAAGAAGTTGGGGAATCCGACCCAGTACTCTTTACTGTCTTCCCCTTCGAGCGTCAACAAATGGCTCTTCTCGTCACCGGCCAGCTCGGTCGAAAAAATGACACCCTGGTGGCTCAGCGATGTAACCGTTTCTTGCGGGTTTAGAGTGTTGTCAGGTGTTTCGCCCTGCCATTGCGAACCGAGCGTTGCGGAGGCGACGACCTGTTTGTCTTTGGTCCAACCGTGGCGAACGAAGTAGTTGGCGACGCTGCCGATGACGTCGACCCAGTTGGTCCAGATATCGCGTTTGCCGTCATTCGTAGAGTCGACGGCGTAAGCGCGATAACTGGATGGCATAAACTGCGGACGACCCATTGCACCGGCGTAGGAGCCTGTGGCGTCGGTCGCATCCATGCCTTCTTCACGGACGAGTAACAGGAAGTGCTCGAGTTCGCGGGTAAAAAACTTCGAACGCGGCGGATAGTCGAAGGCGAGGGTGGTCAGCGCATCCAGTACGCGATAGTTGCCAGTTATTCGGCCGTAGTAGGTTTCAACACCGATAATGCCGACTAGTATTTCGATGGAAACACCGGATTCTTCGCTAATTCGCTTAAGATCTGTCTCATGTTCTTTCCAGAAACCGGTGCCGGCACTGATGCGCTCATCCGTCAGGAAGATGTTGCGATACTCGGCCCAGTTCAGCGTCCTTTCTGCCGGCCTGCTGATCGCTTCGAGAATGGACTCCTTCGACTCTGCAGCGCCAATTACCTGCAGCAACTTGTCACGATCGTAGGCATGTTCCTCGGCCATTCGATCAACAAAACTTTTAACGTCCGCACGATCAGTGTCAAACGCGAATACAGGGAGTGCAAAGAGCAGCATTGAAGCTGCTGTCAAAGTACATTTCTTCATCAATGTGGCAACAATTTCCGGTGGCGTTGAATCGACATGAGAATACCGAATCCGGCCATTAGGGTCACCATCGACGTACCGCCGAAACTGACGAGCGGTAGCGGGATGCCGACGACCGGAACGAGCCCGGTGACCATTGCAGTATTCACAAAAACATAGACAAAAAAAGTCAGGCTAATACTCCCTGCCAACAAGCGAGAATAGGTATCGTGCGCCTGGATCGCGATATAGAGGCCGCGGCCGACGACGAAGAGATACAGGCTGAGCAGGCTTAAGAGTCCCAGCAGGCCCATCTCTTCGCCCATCACCGCAAATATGAAATCGGTGTCACGCTCCGGCAGGAACTCGAGCTGCGCCTGACTGCCGTTGTTCCAACCTTTCCCGAACAGTCCGCCGCTGCCGATCGCGATTTTCGACTGGATGATGTTATAGCCGGCACCGAGCGGGTCGGAGTCGGGATTGAGCAAGGTTAGTACGCGTTGCTTCTGGTATTCCTGCATGAATTGCCACAGGACGTAAGCTCCGGGCACCGACGATGCCGCCAGTAATAGCATGATGCGAATGGGCAACCCTGCCAGCACGATGACGATGACGCCGGACATCGCGATGAGGAGTGCGGTGCCGAGATCGGGTTGGCGTGCAATCAGAATGGTTGGTACGACGATCAGGACGCCGATTAAAACGAGGTCGATGAATTTGGGCGGTAGCTGTCGATCGTGCAGATACCACGCCGCCATCATCGGTACTGCCAGTTTCATGATTTCCGAAGGCTGGAAGCGGATACCGATGTCGAGCCAGCGCTGCGCACCCTGACCGATTTCACCGGTCACGAGGACGAGAATCAGTAACACGAGGCCCGCGAGATAGCCCCATGGCGTCCAGCGACGTATGAAGTCGGGTCGGAACTGGGCGATGATCAGCATGGCGACCGAAGCGATAAACATGCGTATGAGTTGTTGTAGCCACAGGTCGAAGTTTTGTGCGACTGCTGAATAAAGAACGACGAGTCCGAATACGCAAATCAGTAACAGGCTACTCAGTAAAGGACCATCGAGATTTAGGCGCTGCAGCAGGTTGCCGACACCGGTGACCGGTGCCTTATCGCCGCTAAAGAATCTGCCTGTGTCGCTAAAGTTCAACGTCACTGTATCCGAGATACTGGTCCATGACGGCACGCGCTATAGGCGCGGCAATGCGACTGCCGCTCGAGCCGTTCTCGACGATAACGGCAACGGCTATTTCTGGTTCCTCCAATGGCGCGAAGGAAACGAACAGCGCGTGATCACGAAGTCGCTCTTCGATTTCCTCTTCGTTGTATTCTTCGTCCTGTGCAACCGTGAATACCTGCGCGGTACCACTCTTGCCGGCCATGTCATACGGCGCGTCCAAGCCAGCCGCGCGTGCGGTGCCGGTGGGGCTCTGCAACACGCCATGCATCGCATTCAGGATGTTGTCCCAGTAGAACGGCTTGTCAATATCTACGCGGGACAGTGGTTCAGGTGCGATTATCGTTCGCCGGCCATTAACCGAGTCTTCGAAGGCGGCGACCAGGTGTGGTCGGTACCTCTGTCCACGGATAGACAGTGCGGCCACCGCGTTGGCGAGCTGTAATGGTGTCGCCAGCATGTAGCCCTGCCCGATGGACGCGATAATCGTTTCGCCGGGAAACCACACTTGGTCGGCACGCTCGCGGAAAGCCTGGCGCTTCCATTCGCGCGATGGGACGAGGCCATCGGCCTCGCCGGCCATATCGAGACCCGTATCGCTACCAAGGCCAAACTGCGTCAGGTACTGGTGCATCGTGTCGATGCCGATGTCGCGACTAATTTCGTAGAAGTAAACGTCACATGATTGTTCGATTGCGTCATGCAGGTCGACTTCACCGTGTCCCCCAGGTTGCCAGTCGCGATACCGATGCGTGCTGCCAGGCAGGCTGTACCAGCCGAAGCAGACGGAGCGGCGTGTTAGATTCGTCGCACCCACTTCGAGTGCGGCCAGCGATAGCATCGGTTTGATCGTCGAGCCCGGCGGATAAGTGCCAAGAACGGCGCGATTGAACAATGGCCGATCTTCGTTACCCTGCAGCGCACTGTAATCACTCGGACTCATGCCTGTCGCAAACGCGTTAGGATTGAACGAAGGCATACTGACCAGTGCTAGGATTTCCCCGTTGTTCGGATCTATTGCAACGACAGCACCTTTGCGGCCTGCCATTTGTTCGTAGGCCACTCGCTGCACGTTGAGGTCGAGGCTGAGGTGCAGGTTGGCACCCGGCGCAGGGCTGACCCGTTTCGGCAGATTTGCGGCTGCATCCCGGGTTTCGATGGGCACCTGCCTGCCGAGCGCATTCGTGACCACCTGCTGGTAGCCAACGTCGCCGTGCAGCAAGTCCTCGTTAAAGTGTTCGACGCCGGTCTTGCCCGTGTGAGATGTGCCCGCATACGCCGCCCTATCAAGGCGTTGGAGGTCGGTTGTACTCAGTGCGCCCACGTAGCCGATCGCATGCGCGATCAGTTCGCCGTCGGGATAGTGGCGAACCAAGCGTGGCTGAAGATCAACGCCTGGAAAGCGCGGTCGCTGCACGGCAAAGCGCGCAATTTCGTCATCCGTGAGGTGGAATCGCAGCGTGACTGGTTTGAAGCGAGGACCGCTCTGCGCGAGGGCATTGAATCGCGTAATGTCTTCTTCCTTGATCAATCCGATGCGTGCCAGCCGGCTCAGGGTATCGTCCACGTCGGGTATCTGTTCCGGTATCAGCTCGAGCTGGTAGGCTGGCAGATTTTCGGCGAGGACCCTACCGTTACGGTCGAAGATCAGCCCGCGCGTCGGCGGTACCGCTTCGATACGGATGCGATTGCCCTGCGATTGTTCCGCGAACTGCTCGTGGTCAAGGATCTGGAGCTGCACCAGTCGTACGATGACGATGCCCAGCAGGATGATACTGATCACCGACGAGAGGATGACCCGGGCAACGAAGAGCTGCTTCTCCGAACGAAGGTCCTTGATGGGTGCAATCAGCCCCATGCCTTAGCGCCTGACTCGTTGCGGCACATTCATAAGGAGCGCAGACACTAGCGGCCAGACGATTGTTCCAGCGATCACCGGACCCCAGTAGGTGTTTGCCGGTACCGATATGCCGACGATACCATTAATCCAGAACAGGACAAACTGGTATATCGCGAGAAAAGCAAACACAGTGGCCATCAATTGCAGCATCGGAAACTGGCGTAACTGCAGATGAAATTTCACGGTGATATAGATAACAATGCTGAGTGCCAGTGCGTGTTGGCCGAGCAAGGTGCCTTGGCCAACGTCGAGTACGAGACCCGATATCCAGGCTGCACCAACACTGTAGCTGCTCGGAAAAGTCATTGACCAGTATATAAGTGTCAGGACCACCCAAGCGGGTCGAAAGGCGTCGGCCCAGCCCGGCATGGGCGCTATCGCCAGCATTAGCGCGATGACGATGCTGACTATAATTGGCGTATGTCGCGAAGGCCGGACGTCACTCATTGCCTTCTTCCTCGTCGGCTGCAGCGTCTTTTACAGGGACTTCTACTGGCGTCTGCTCATCGTCCGACCAGATCAACATGATCTCGCGCACTTGGTTTAGCGCGGCAGATGGTCTCGCTGTCACCGAGGCGAACGGTTCCTGCGGCAGTCGCGTGACCGTTTCTACGACGGCGACCGGATACCCGGCAGGGAATATACCGCCCAGCCCCGATGTGACCAGTAAATCACCCGGCTCGATGTTGGCATTGTTCGGCAGGAACGGTAGGTCCAGTGTGTTGTAGCCGCCCGTACCACGGGCGATCGTGCGCAATCCGTTGCGATTCACTTCGACCGGGAGGTCATGGCCGGGGTCGCTGATCAAAAGACATTGCGCGGACGCCACGCCAGCCTCTATCACCTGGCCAACGATACCATCGGCATCGACGAGCGCCTGACCGTTGTATACGCCGTCCCTCGTCCCTTTGTCGACCACTATGACATGCCGGAATGGATTGGCGCTGACAGACATGATCTCGGCGACTCGCACCTGGGCGCGAACCTGTTTGCGTGCTTCCAGCATCGTGCGTAGTCGCGCATTCTCCGCTTCAAGCGCCGCATACCGCTGCAGTCTCGCTTGCGTTAGTAATCGCTCGGCCTTTAGACGACTGTTCTCGATCTGGAGATCGTTGCGGGAGGTGGTTGTCTCATCGAACCAGCGCCAGACTGACACCGGCGCATCGACGATGACGCGCAGAGGATATACCGTCGCGTCGATCGCCTTTCGCAGGGTATCGAGGTAATTATCGCGGTGGTCTCCGTATTGCAGCAGGATGCTCAGGCTCGCCAACAGCAGCAAGCGAAAGCCGAGTGCCGGCGCATACGGGGACCGATGCTGCTTGCTAGAGGTCGAGGCGGCCATTTGCGTCGATTGTTCGCATAATGGTTGCCATTAGTATCTTATTATTATTCTAGGCCAAATACCGCCGGGCCGTGCTCATCGATCAGTTCGATGACCCGGCCACCGCCACGGGCTACGCAGGTCAGCGGATCATCTGAGATGATGACAGGCAGTCCGGTCTCTTCCATCAGCAGCTTATCGAGATCGCGGAGCAGCGCGCCGCCACCGGTAAGCACGATGCCACGTTCGGCTACGTCAGCGCCGAGCTCGGGCGGTGTCTGTTCCAGCGCTTCCTTGACGGCGCCGACGATGCCCTGCAGCGGTTCCTGCAGCGCCTCGAGAATTTCGTTCGAGTTCAACGTAAAGCTTCGCGGCACACCTTCTGCCAGGTTGCGGCCCTTTACCGAGATCTCAAGTACTTCCTGTCCCGGGAATGCCGAGCCGATTTCGTGTTTGATGCGCTCCGCGGTCGCCTCACCGATCAGGATGCCGTAGTTGCGGCGGATGTAGTTCGTGATGGCTTCGTCGAATCGGTCTCCACCAATTCGAACCGATGCAGCATACACGATACCGTTCAGTGAAATGACGGCAACTTCCGAGGTGCCACCACCAATATCCAGGACCATCGAGCCGCGAGCTTCATGTACCGGCATGCCGGCACCGATCGCTGCCGCCATTGGCTCAGGAATCAGGTGAACTTTGCGTGCGCCTGCTCCTTCGGCGGATTCGCGAATGGCGCGTCGTTCAACCTGTGTCGAGCCGTAAGGGATACAAATCAGAACACGCGGGCTCGGACGGAAGTAGCGGGTGCCGTGTGCTTTGCGGATGAAGTGCTGAAGCATCTTCTCGGTGACGGTGAAGTCGGCGATGACGCCATCTTTGAGCGGCCGAATCGCCGTGATGTTGCCGGGTGTCCTGCCGAGCATGTTCTTGGCTTCGTTACCGACGGCCTCGACCATGCGACCGCCACGCCCGGAATCTTCACGAATGGCAACCACAGACGGCTCATCGAGCACGATACCGTGGCCCCGTGTATAGATAAGCGTGTTTGCAGTACCCAGATCGATCGACAGATCGTTGGAGAAATACCCTAAAATATTCCTGAGCATCAGGCGCCAGAGTCCCGCGAAGCATATTAACCTCGCAATGTAACAACGGACACGACATTGCACAAGGAGGCAGGTATCATTGCTGCCCCTTGGGCTCCGGGGCCTCTGGTCGGGGCCAGATTTGACGGAAAATCCCGTGTCACTATCGAAAGAACAAGTCCAGCACATCGCTATGCTCGCGCGCCTTCAACTGGAGGATGGTGAGTTCGACGACATGATCGACAAGTTGTCGCGAATCGTCGATTTTTTCGACCAGCTGCAGGCGGCACCGACCAACGATGTCCTACCCATGGCACATCCTCTGAATATGTCGCAACGGCTGCGCGCTGATGTCGTGACCGAGTCCAACGAGCGCGACTTGATTCAGGGAAATGCACCCTCCACGGAGGATGGCTATTACTTGGTGCCGAAGGTCATCGAGTGACCATGGCGACAAACTCGAACGAATTGCATACGCGAACGCTGGCTGAACTGGCAGGAGGTCTCGCGGCGGGCGACTTTTCGTCGCGTGAACTGACGGAAGCGTTGCTGGCGCGCATCGAGTCACACGGATCGTCGTTGAATGCGTTCATCACGGTGACGGAGGAAGCCGCACTTGCACAGGCGGATGATGCGGACAAGCAGCGAGCCGCCGGTGAGGTTGGACCGTTGAATGGTTTACCGATCGTGCACAAGGATTTGTTTTGCACGAAGGGCGTTCTGACGACCTGCGGTTCGCGAATGCTCGAGAATTTTGTGTCGCCTTACGATTCGACGGTGGTCGAACGGATTTCATCGGCTGGCGCTGTCTTGCTCGGCAAGACCAATATGGACGAGTTTGCGATGGGCTCGTCGAACGAAACGAGTTATTTCGGACCGGTAAAGAATCCCTGGGACACGAAGTTGTCACCGGGCGGTTCTTCCGGCGGATCGGCAGCGTCTGTCGCAGCGAGAATCGTGCCTGCCGCGACGGGTACCGATACCGGCGGATCGATTCGCCAACCTGCTGCATTGACTGGCATAACCGGCATAAAGCCGACTTATGGACGTGTTTCGCGTTATGGCATGGTGGCCTTTGCATCCAGCCTCGACCAGGCGGGCGTGTTAACGCGATCGGCTGAAGATGCTGCGCTGTTGCTCGGAGTAATGGCGGGCTTGGATCCGCGGGATTCTACCTCGGTTGATGAACCCGTGCCGGATTACGTGGGTGGACTGTCGAAACCGGTCAAAGGCCTGAAGATCGGTGTTGTCAAGCAGCACTTTAACGAGGGTCTGGATGAACAGTGCGGCAATGCGGTCAAAGATGCGTTGAAGGCGCTCGAAGGCGAGGGTGCACGACTCATCAAGATCGATATGCCGAACATCGACCTGTCGGTGCCTACTTATTATGTCGTCGCGCCTGCAGAGTGTTCGTCCAACCTGTCGCGGTTCGATGGCGTTCGATTTGGCCATCGGGCTGATGAGCCGGAGGATCTATTGGATCTCTACTGCCGGACGCGCGGTGAAGGCTTTGGCGAAGAAGTGAAGCGCCGCATCATGACCGGCACTTATGTTCTGTCGGCCGGTTACTACGACGCCTATTACCTGAAGGCACAGAAAGTCCGTCAATTGATCAGTCGCGATTTTATGAATGCATTCGAGGCTGTCGATGTGATCGCCGGTCCGACCGCACCTACGGTGGCATTTGCGATCGGCGCGAAGACGGACGATCCGGTCACGATGTATCTGAATGACATTTATACGATCAGCGCCAACCTAGCCGGTTTGCCGGGGTTATCAATTCCCTGCGGCAGAGCAGACGGTTTGCCGGTCGGCCTGCAACTGGTTGGGCCGCATTTCTCTGAGGAGACAATCCTCGCCTGTGCGCACCAGTACCAGCAGATCACCGACTGGCACCAGGCCTGTCCGGAGGATTTCCGGTGAACGGGCAGTGGGAAGTCGTCATTGGGCTGGAAATTCACGCGCAGCTAGCGACGAATTCGAAGATTTTTTCCAGCGCATCAACGGCTTATGGTTCGGAACCCAATACCCAGGCCTGCTTGGTCGATCTAGGCTACCCGGGCGTTTTGCCGGTCCTGAACGAGGAAGTGGTTCAGATGGCCGCGAAATTCGGGCTCGCAGTGAAAGCGACAGTGGCGCCACGCTCGGTATTTGCGCGAAAGAACTACTTCTACCCGGATCTGCCCAAGGGCTACCAGATAAGCCAGTATGACCTGCCGATTGTTGAGCATGGTGAGCTGTTCATTCGTGACGACGCGGGCAATGAAAAACGCATCGGTATCACCCGTGCGCACCTCGAGGAGGATGCGGGCAAGTCCGTTCACACCGGATACGGCAAGGCTTCAGGTATCGATCTTAATCGCGCAGGCACGCCGCTGCTCGAGATCGTCTCCGAACCCGACATGCGCTCGGCGAAGGAAGCCGTCGCGTACATGCGGAAGATTCACTCTATTGTTCGTTACCTCGAAATATCCGACGGCAACATGCAGGAAGGATCGTTTCGATGTGATGCAAACGTCTCCATGCGCCCCCGAGGGCAGGAGAAACTGGGTACACGCACGGAGCTCAAGAATCTGAACTCGTTCCGATTTGTTGAAAAGGCCATCAACTTCGAAATAGAACGTCAGATTGATGTTATTGAAGATGGTGGCGAGGTTGTTCAGGAGACGCGACTTTATGATTCCGATAAGGACGAGACTCGATCCATGCGCAGCAAGGAAGAAGCCAATGACTATCGTTACTTCCCCGATCCGGACCTACTGCCGGTCGTCATAGAAGATGAATACATCCAAGCTGTCAGGAAGACGTTGCCCGAATTGCCGGCTGCCAAGCAGCAACGGTTCGTCGATGAGTATGCGCTGAAGGGCGCTGACGCAGAAATACTGACCGTGAACCGGGCAGTGGCCGACTACTTTGAATCGGTTGCCAAAGCGGCCTCGGCAAAGGCGCAGGTTGCGGCTAACTGGGTCATTGGTGACTTGTCGAGTCAGCTGAACAAGGAAGGACTCGATATCGTGGATAGCAAGATCGATTCATTCGCGCTTGCGGGCCTTATCGACCGTATCGCTGATAATACGATCTCCGGCAAAATCGCTAAGGAAGTGTTCGAGGCTATGTGGGCCGGTGAGGGTAGCGCGGACGAGATCATCGAGTCGCACGGTCTTAAGCAGATCACGGATTCGGGCGAGATTGAGAGCATTGTCGATGCTGTGATTGAGGTGAACCCGAGCCAGGCGGAAGAGTATCGCGGGGGCAAAGACAAGTTGCTCGGCTTTTTCGTGGGTCTGGTCATGAAAGAAACCGGCGGCAAAGCCAATCCCGGTCAGGTCAACCAGATCCTCAAAGAAAAACTAAAGTAACGATCTTGTAATGAAAGACATCGTCGTTCTTTGGTGACGTTGAGGCGCTCAACGCAGACTTCGTTCAATATTGAACGAAGTCTGCCGAGCACTTTGAAATAGCAGGATTCTATTGGCGAGCAAAGGCATGCCACGATGACCATTACAACCCGCCGACTCAATATTATTGGCAAATACATTCTTAATTCACTGCTGATATTGGCATGCAGTGGTGTGGGTTTTGCCGCAGACGTGACCTACAAGGGGCCCTACGATGACGAGACCGCACAGCAGCGTGATGCGCGCATGGCCTGGTGGCGTGAAGCCCGGTTCGGACTTTTTATCCACTGGGGTGTCTACTCCGTTCCAGCCGGGACTCACAAAGGCGAGCAGATAGAGAATATTGGCGAATGGATCATGCATTATGGACAGATCCCGGTAGCGGAGTATCAGCAGTACGCCAAGCAATTCAACCCGGTAGATTACGACCCTGAAGCTTGGGTGCTCATGGCCAAGGATGCCGGCATGAAATACATCGTCATCACCGCCAAGCACCATGACGGTTTCGCCCTGTTCGATACTGCGGCCAGTGATTGGGATATCGTGGAGGCGACGCCGTATGGCAAAGATCTTCTTAAACCCCTGGCCGAAGCCGCGCGCAAACACGACCTCAAGCTTGGGTTTTATTACTCCCAGGCACAGGACTGGGTGCACCCTGGGGGCTCGTTTTGGGATGGGCATGGTTGGGACCCCGCCCAGGATGGGAGTATGGACGACTATCTCCGCGATATCGCCGTACCCCAGGTTAGGGAGTTGTTTAGCAACTACGGAGAGATATCGATTCTTTGGTGGGACACGCCGATCGACATGACGCCGGCACGGGCTGCCATGTTTGACGGCCTAGTCGAGCTTCAGCCCGGAATAATTGTGAATAACCGCTTGTTGTATGGACACGATGGCGACCTGAGAACCCCGGAGCAAAATGTGCCGCCCACAGGTCTTGATTACGACTGGGAAGCCTGCATGACGATGAACTCCACCTGGGGTTACAAGTCCTACGATGATGATTGGAAATCCAGTCAGCAGTTAATTCGCAATCTCGTCGACTCAGCCAGCAAGGGCGGCAATTACCTTTTGAATGTCGGGCCGATGGCCAATGGAGGGATTCCACAGGCAAGTATCGAGCGGCTGAATGACGTCGGTGAATGGATGAGCGTGAATTCTTCGTCGATCCATGGCACC
>JAQWSV010000290.1 GCA_029243005.1 Woeseiaceae bacterium | reverse complement strand
TCATCCTCGGCGTCTTCCTCGAGGTTCTTGGCTTCCATGTAGGCGGCCACTGCAGCGTGGCGTGCCGAATTGTATTCCTGTGCTTTCTGCGTGATAAATGCGGAGCCGTAGTTGATCATGACCAATCCACCGTTTTCGGCGAGACGAACAATCATGTCGTCAGCGATATTGCGTTCCCAGCCGGGTGTGAAGTGCCGCGCAGATGAGTGCGATGCGATTGCAGGCGCCGAGGTCGCTTCCATCACATCCCAGAACGCCTCGTCCGATACGTGGCTGATGTCGACGATGATGCCGAGTCGATTCATCTCGCGAACCACTTCGACCCCGAATGCACTCAGGCCGCCATGCTGCTTGTTGTCGTCATAAGAGGAATCGGAAAGGTGATTGGACAAGCCATGGGCAAGCGTTACGTAACGGATCCCCCGGTCATGGAAGTACTGCAAGTTCGCGAGATCACCTTCGATCGGCGAGCCATTTTCCATGCCCAGAGGAAGCGATATCTGGCCGGCTTCAAAGTGGGCTTCGACATCGGCGGGTGACAATGCGATCGCAAACTTGCCCGAGGACTCATCGACAATGCGCTGGACAAGATCAATCAGTTCGTCAGCAACCTCTTTTGATTGACCCTCCGCCTCGAGTCCGGCAGGGGTATAAATTGACATGAAAGGCGCATTAAGCCCCCCCGCGAGGGCCCGGGGGTAGTCAAAATCACCACCGTCGGTCGCCACCGACAAGTCTTCCCATGCATCGTGAAGCCGGTAGGGCACGTCAATGTGCGTATCGATGATTATCGATTCCTGCGCGAGCCTCATTGCATAGGCGCGAACGTCTTCTGTCGCAGCGTCCTGCGCTTCGGGTTGGGCTGTCTGTTCGGACGGACCACAGGCCGTCAGGTAGATGGAAATTGCGAACACCGCGATATGTCGAAAATTCATGATTTTTCCCGGGGAATGACAAGCTTGTGGGGATGCCACAGTATAGGCAATTCGGGGCAAGACGACAGCTTGGACAGGCGGGGGGTCGATTGCCAATCCGGCCCATTGGTCCCAAATCCCGTAAGTCCTGAGCTTCGGAAAGATTGCCGAGGGGAAGAGACGTACTACGAGATGTAATCGAGCTATGATGTCGGTATGAATCTGCTCTCACTCATTTTGGTAGCAATGGCGATTATTGTCGGCGGCTGTGTTTTCTACGTGGCCTGGGAGTTATCTTCGGGCCGCTATGAGCCTGGAGAAACGTCCGACTCGCCAGCGAAGTCGGGACCGGATGGAACGAAAGAGTCCGAAGATCCATCCAATCCCTAGTTAGTAGCGAGGCGCTCCTGTGCCTCTGCCTAATTCAGAAGCCCTGGCGTACCTAATTCTGGTTATTGCTGACGCGCGGGCGACGGTTACTTCCTGAGCTATTGCTACGGTTCGAGGATCTGGCGCTGGATCTCGGTGTTGCAGGTGCCCTGGATCGTGTTACGGGTGCCGAGGTTCTCGGCGCAGGCGTCGCCCTCGGTGCACTGACTCGCGGCGCAGGCGCAGGCGCAGTGCGGTGAGTGGGTGCCGTATTGCGCGTCGCTGTCACAGTTCGGCGATTTTGCGAAGCACTGGCCCTGGGCGGGGCGCCAATGCTGCGGCTGTTGCTGGCGCGGTTCGACTGGCTCGGCAGGCTGGATGGCTGGTTGACGCGAGGTGGTGCCGCAAATCGATCGGTCGTATCCCGTCCAGTCGTGCCGGTGCCACGGCGGGTCGTTATACCGCTATCAAGGCGGTCCGTCGTTGTACGATTATGCCTATCGGATGAGCGATCCCGGAAAGAGATGTCATTACGGCTGCTGGTCGCCGATGTCCGTCTGTTTTCAGTGCGCGGATTCGTGGCCGTCGAGCGGGTTGGGTTTTGACTGCGGACGTTCGTATTGCGCGTTGACGAATTGCCAGTCAAGTTCCGGCTGCTTCTGGTATTTCCGGATCCGGCAACAGGCGTGATCCGGCTGTTTCGCTCTCGCAACCCGAGGTCCAT
>JAQWSV010000288.1 GCA_029243005.1 Woeseiaceae bacterium | reverse complement strand
CTCGATCGCCGGCCGGTGGACTCACTCACGTCCTATCTAATCCTTAGGTATCAAATGTCTGCGTCGCTTTCTTATATCAGATATACGGAATGTCTCGCAACTCAATTCTCGGCTCAGGCCCGGCTGATCTCGATCGACCAGCGCTCATCGTCGAGATTCCGGTCCTCCTGCCAGATCGGATCCGCTTGCCCCACCGCCCAATCGGTGGCCAGCGTTTCTGACATCAGGTAGTCCCTGTACTCATCGAGCGCCGCCTGCACGCCATCGGATCCGGCAATACCGAGCACGATCCGATCGGATACTTCCAGCCCAGCCTGTTTGCGGGCCTCCTGGACCGTGCGAATGAGCTCACGCGCGACCCCTTCCCGGATCAGCTCGTCGGTCAAGGCGGTATCTAGGGCAGTCAGATAGCCACCCTCCTCGCCGCACGCAAAGCCTTCCGCCGAACTCGTTTCCACAAGCACGTCTTCCTCGCCAAGTGAGATTATCTGGCCTTGCAATTCGATATCGAACATCTCACCACGCGCAATTGCCCCGGCAATTGCCGCCCCATCAGCGCCGTCGAGCATCTGTTTGATTTTCGGCGTCAGCTTGCCGTATTCCTTGCCGAGTTTCGGCAGATTGGGCTTGATTCGGTAATTCACCAGGCCAGCATCCCGTGCGATGAATTCGATAGCCTTGACGTTAAGTTCCTCAAGCACCTGGTCCTGGTGAATCTCCAACGCCTTCGCGGCCGCATCATCAGGCACGCGCACCAAGAGACGGGAAAGCGGCTGTCGTGTGCGTACACCGGATTGACTACGTGCGGCACGTGCGAGTCCGACGACTTTCTGGACCACGCCGATATCGAACAGCAACGCGGCATCGTCACGAGCAGGGTCGGCCTCCGGCCAGTCACTCATATGCACGCTGACCGGGGCACCCGTATTCAGGGACCGGACCAGGTTCTGGTATACATGTTCAGAGATAAATGGAACGAAAGGCGCCATAAGACGATGCAGTCCATCGAGGCATTCGTAGAGCGTCAGGTAGGCGGCGCGCTTGTCTTCCAGATCCGTCGACTTCCAGAATCGACGACGATTACGGCGCACATACCAGTTGCTCAACTGGTCGACGAAGGCTTCGATCGCATCCCCTGCTCGTTTGGCATCAAAATCGTCGAGCGCATCGGTCACTGTCCGAATAGTTTCATTGAGGAGTGCCAGCGCCCAGCGATCTATTTCCGGCCTCTCCACGACGGGTAGATCGCTGCTCAGGTCGACATCGTCAATGCGCGCATACAACACGAAGAAACCGTAGGTATTCCAGAAAGTATTGATGAATGAGCTGGCAACATCCTGGACTATCTCAACAGAAATGCGCTTCAGTGCCTCCGGGTTTAGTCGCGCTAGAAAGTACCAGCGCAATGCATCAGCGCCCACAGCGTCGAACACATCGTAGGGGTTGACAATATTGCCCACCGACTTCGACATCTTCTTGCCTTCCTTATCAACGATCAGGTTAAGGCAGATGCAGTTTCTGAAGGCCACGCTGTCTGAAACAAGCGTTGCAATCGCGTGCAGCGTATAGAACCAGCCACGCGTCTGATCAATAGCCTCGCAGATGTAGTCGGCAGGAAAATGCTGTTCGAAGACATCCTGGTTCTCGAACGGGTAATGCCACTGTGCATAGGACATCGCACCGGAATCGAACCAGCAATCGATGACCTCGGGCACGCGATGCCAGGTCTTGCCGTCTTTTTCAAACATTACATCGTCGACCGCCGGTCTGTGCAGATCCAGCGCTGACAAATCGCGACCGGACAATTCCTCGAGCTCCGCAACGGAACCAACACAGTGATAGTTGTCTTCGCCATCGGTCCAGACAGGCAGCGGTGTACCCCAGAATCGTTCCCGCGACAGCGCCCAGTCGATGTTGTTTTCGAGCCAGTTCCCGAACCTGCCATCCCGAATATTTTCAGGTACCCACTTGATCGTCTTGTTGAGCTCAACCATGCGGTCGCGGTAGTCCGACGTGCGGATGTACCAAGCATTCTTGGCGTAGTAGATGATCGGGTCACCAGTGCGCCAGCCAAAGGGATAGCTGTGTTTGTAGCGCTCGGAGCGAAACATCAGTCCACGATCCTTGAGTATTCGAATCAGCGGCTTGTCCGCATCTTTGAAAAACAATCCGGCGACCGGCTCAATCTCGGGCAAGAAATTGCCGTCTCTGCCAACCGCATGGATGACCGGAAGCCCATGTGCCTGACCCAATGCGAGATCGTCGACGCCATAGGCCGGTGCGGTATGAACGATGCCCGTACCCGATTCCGTACTGACGAAACCTGCGCTGACCACGCGGAACGCATCGCCCTCGACATCGAAGAAATCGAATAGCCGCTCGTACCGGATACCGACCAGGTCGCTGCCCTTCACATTTTTCACGACCGAGTATTCCTGGTCGCGCATGACCTCACCCAGAAGCGCCTCCGCCAAGATCAGAGTCTCGCTGTCGGATTTAATGTAGACATAGTCGATGTCGTCGTGCACCGCGAGCAGCAGGTTAGCGGGCAGCGTCCAGGGCGTCGTCGTCCAAACAAGCAATGACGTATTGTCCTCACCCTCGACACGAAAGCGCACGAAGATCGACGGATCCTCGACCTCCTTGTAGCCCAGCGCAAGTTCATGCGAGGACAGGGTCGCACCGATCCGCGGATCATAGGGAACGACTTTGTAGCCGCGATAGATCAGATCTTTGTCCCAGATCTGCCGGAGCAGGTGCCATTCGCTTTCGATGAAGGAGTTGTGCAGCGTGTAGTAGGCCTCATCGAGGTTGACCCAGAAACCCATCCGCTCCGTCATCTTTTCCCAGTCGGCAATGTAGGTCATCACCGACTCACGGCACAGGCGCGTGAATTCTGCGATCCCGACCTTTTCCTCAATCTCGGACTTGTCGTAGCTGTCGATCAGACCTTCGCGTTTCAGGTTTTTTTCAACCTCGTGTTCAACCGGTAGACCATGAGTATCCCAGCCGGCCTTACGAGGCACGTGGTAGCCACGCATTGTCTTGTAGCGCGGGTAAACGTCTTTAAAGCTTCGCGCCAGAACATGGTGAATGCCGGGCTTGCCATTAGCTGTTGGTGGACCTTCGTTAAACGTGAACAGGGGCCGGCCTGCCGACTGTGCCAAGGACGCCTCGAATACATCGTGCTCACGCCAGAAATCCAGCACGTCCTTTTCAATAGCCGGGCCGTCATAACGGCCGGTGACTTCCTTAAAGCTCATTAACCTTGCCCTGCAATTACATGCCTGATACGAAAACGCCCCGGACGCACGATGTGCGCCCGGGGCGAACAAATATTCGCGGTACCACCCGGTTCACAGGAGTCCTGATTCCTGCCTCAATTGTGCCCGGTTTCGGGGGCCAGCCGGCCGTGCCTACTCAGCAGTGCCTTTCGGGCGGCGACTCCGGGGTGATACTCAACGGTAACCGATCCGGGGCTTCCACCATCCCCCAGTCGCTACGATCGATTGGACCGCCTGTTTGTCCCCATCCGCGTCCAGTGCGGGAAACTATCCTTGGCAGCGTTAAAATACAAGGGTAGAGGAACAAATCAGGATGGCTGATGGATACCAATTTCCCGGAAGCCCGAATCGTCAATTCGGGTGAGATCGACCTCGCAGTCTATGAACAAGGCGACGGACCAACGGTCATCCTGGTTCATGGATTCCCGGAACTTGCATTTTCTTGGCGTCACCAGCTGCCGGCACTCGCCAGTGCGGGCTACCATGCCATTGCCCCCGACATGCGTGGCTACGGTGGCTCGGGCAAACCGCCTGCTGTGGCGGACTATACGGTCCAGAAGCTCATCGGCGACCTGGTAGGCCTAATGGACGCGCTCTCGATCCCGCGCGCAATCATCGTGGGTCACGACTGGGGCGCATTGGTTGGATGGCAGATGACACTCCTCGCCCCAGAGCGAATGGCTGGTTACATCGCACTGAATATCCCGTTTATAAGACGACCCCCAATCAATCCGGTCACCTACATGCGGTGGAAGCTTGGCAAGGATTTCTACATCGTCAATTTTCAACGATCTGACGAAGCCGACCGACAATTTGCGGAGGATCCTCGCCGATTCATCGATGTGATGATGCGGAAACGACGCATCAAGCGCGACCGGACCAGTGCACGCAAAGGCAAGCTAAAGCCAATCAGCCTGTTGAGAATGCTCGAAACCGGCGAGCCCGCCGGTGAAGCCCTACTTACGGACGCCGAGCTCGATTATTACGCAGAGAAATTCGCTGCAGGTGGTTTTATGGGTCCGATTAACTGGTACCGCAATTTCAGGCACAACTGGAAAAGCACGAGAAGGGTAGCGCAGCAGGTCCAGGTTCCATCATTGTTCATCGGTGCGACCGACGACATCGTGGTGCCGCACAAGCTGATCGAGGCGATGGTTCCATTCGTTGACGATCTGGAGATCCATATGATCGAAGACTGCGGTCACTGGATGCAGCAGGAAAAGCCCGATGAACTGAATACCGTCATGCTGGACTGGCTGGAGCGACACTACCCCGCTGGCTAGTGAACAGTCTGCGATAGCTCGAGGTCGCTTTCCACACCGAACATGGCTCGATCGAAGACCTTGACCAAGACAGTGCTTTCGCCATCCCTCACCCCGACAGGCACACATGGCACATATGCCCATGTGCAGGATCAGAGCGGGCCTCCACAGAATCACAACCAGGCAGCCTTAGCAGAACAGGTAGTAGAAGTAGCGTCAATCTGGCAGCAGAAAATCGCGATTGCAGCATGCTCTATTCAAAGCGGCTGCAATTTTTTAGACTCGTCAGGGGTCTGCTAAACTGAGTCTAAACTGTCGGAGTAACAAGTGCTGATCAAAAAGCCCACTGATATTCGCCCCTCGGAAATTACGTCAAAAGACGTCTATCTGAATCGACGCACATTCCTAGGCGCCGCAGCGGCGGCCGGGAGTGCTTTAGCGGCCGGTCAGGCATTTCCAGCCGTGATACCCAAGGAACGCCGCGCAAAGCTCGACGACGTTATGCCAAGCAAGTACTCGACAGACGAGAAACAGAACAGCTACAAGGACGTTACAACTTATAACAACTACTATGAGTTTGGCATGCGCAAGGAAGATCCCTACCGCTATTCTCAGGAATTCGAACCGCAGCCATGGTCCGTCGAAGTAAGTGGTGAAGCCGAAGTCACAGGTAGGTTCGCACTTGAGGACTTCGTTAAACCACACACGCTGGAAGAACGGATATACCGCCTGCGCTGTGTCGAAGCTTGGTCCATGGTGATTCCCTGGGTCGGTATCTCGCTCGCGGATGTGATCAAGCAGTTCAAGCCGCTGTCCAGCGCGAAGTATGTCGTCTTCGAAACACTGTATGACCCGAAGCGAATGCGTGGACAGCGATCACGCGCACTTCGCTGGCCTTACGTCGAGGGATTGACGATTGCCGAGGCCACTAATCCCCTGCCCATACTCGCGGTCGGCATGTATGGCGAGGTACTCCCCAACCAGAACGGCGCCCCCTTACGTTTGATCGTGCCCTGGAAGTACGGCTTCAAGAGTATCAAGGGAATCGTGAGCATGCGTTTCATGGACAAGCAGCCGCGAACCAGCTGGGAGCTGGCCGCACCGCATGAGTATGGCTTCTATGCCAACGTTAATCCGGAAGTTAATCATCCTCGCTGGAGCCAAGCACGCGAACGCCGCATCGGTTCGGATGGTGGAACCGGACTCTCCAGCCTGTTTGCCACCACACAACAACCGACGGAAATGTTTAACGGTTATGGTGAACATGTCGCGCATCTCTACGAAGGCCTGAATCTCAGACAGCACTACTGAGTTCATATGAATACACTCACACTGATTCGCTTCGTCGCGAAGCCGTTCGTCTTTCTGGTCTGCCTGATCCCCTTGTTGCATGCCGCGGGCGATATCTACGGCATTACCGGCACCCTGGGTGCGAATCCCACCGAAAACCTGCAGGATCGCTTCGGTGTCTGGGGGCTGCGCTTCCTCCTGATCGCACTGGCCGTGACGCCACTAAGAAAGCTGACCAGGCGGAACTGGCTGGCGCGCTTCCGGCGCATGCTCGGCCTGTTTGCGTTCTTTTACGTCTTCTTGCATTTCATCGTCTGGCTATTACTGGATCGCGAAATCGCGTCTAACCCGGCCTGGAGCTACGTATTTGAGGACATTCTCGAACGCCCCTTTATCACGATTGGCTTCATCTCTTTGTTGATCCTGCTGGCACTCGCCGCCACCTCCGCTGAAGCGATTCGGCGGCGCCTGGGACGCAGCTGGCAGAAACTGCATTACGGTATCTACGCAGCAGCGATTCTCGGCGTCTGGCACTACTGGTGGCAGGTCAAACTGGATGCCAGTGATCCCGCAATTTATGCGACCATTCTAGCCGTGCTCTTGGGCTATCGCATCTGGACCCGTAAACACACGCCCACCTGACCGAGGGTTGAAATGGCCATAGCTGCCTGGAAACAATTCGAGAAAACGCCGCAATGGCAAAAGAAAAAGCGTTTCCTGAAACGGCTGCTCGGTAAGGAACTACGACTCAGGATTGAACTCGACGTCGACGTCGTCAAGGACGGTGGCTGGTGGTTTTCCCCTGCGCACCTGCATAACGACAGCATTGTCTATTCACTCGGCGTTGGCGACGAAGTTGATTTCGATCTGGCGATCATCGAGCAATTCGGCGCCGAGGTATTTGCCTTCGACCCGACGCCCAATTCGATCGACCTGCTTAATAACAGCATGCTGCCGGAACGTTTTCATTTCCAGCCGTGGGCGGTAACAGCGAACGACGGGACATTGAAATTTTATCCTCGAGTGAAAAAGGACGGCAAGAAGTCGGACGTGATGTTCACGATGATCCCTGAAGAAGAAACGAAGGACGATGTGATCGAAGTACCCGCGTACAGCCTGTCGACCATCATCGATAAGCTGGGTCATGATCAGATCGATCTGTTAAAGATGGATATCGAGGGTGCGGAGTACGAAGTGCTCAACGGCCTGCTCGAATCTCCGGTCCTCCCTCGCCAGTTGCTGGTTGAATTCCACCACCGTTTCGTAGAAAACGGACTGGAGTGCACTTACGACATCATTGCGCGACTTGGCGATGTCGGCTATCGCATCTTCGCGATTTCGGAGATCGGCCGTGAGATCTCATTCCTAAGAAATTAATGGCGGCTCCGAATCTCCCAAATTGGGCTAGACTCCGCCGAACGACATAAAAACAATAACCAATCGGGGGAGTTTCATGATTCGTCTATTGAAGACCGCACTCACCGCCTGTGTGGCGCTGATGTGCCTTTTCCATGCCATCCAGAACGTCGTCAACCTGCAGGCCGCTTACAGCTTTGTGGCACTGATGACGTCTATGGACGACCATGTTGCCTATCCAGAGACTTTTGGCTTTGCGATCACCACGCCCTGGGTGAACTGGCTGATTTTGTGGGTCATCATCCTTACCGAATTAACCGCAGGCCTGATCGCCGGTAAAGGCACATTCGATATGTGGCAGGCAAAGGCCAAAAACGCAGTCGACTTCAAGGCCGCCAAGCAGATGGGCATTCTTGGCTCGGGACTAGGTGTGTTTATCTGGTTCGGTTACTTCACCGTTATCGGCGGCGCGTTCTTTCAGATGTGGCAGACCGAGGCCGGCAATGGGCCGCTGCGAGATGCTTCCCAATACGTAATGATGTGCGGCTTGGTGATGCTCTACCTAAGCATAGACGAAGACTAGACCACTACACGGAACCAGTCTCAATACAAAAAAAGGGCGCACATTGGTACGCCCTTTCTTGTCTTGCCGTGAACGGCGAGCTTACATCATGCCACCCATGCCGCCCATACCACCCATGTCCGGCATTGCCGGCGCAGCAGCCTCTTCCCTCGGCGCTTCGGCGACCATCGCTTCGGTCGTCAGCAGCAGGCCAGAGACGGATGCAGCATTCTGCAGTGCGAATCGCGTAACCTTCGTCGGATCTAAGATACCGGAATCGATCATGTCACCGAATTCACCCGAAGCGGCATTGTAGCCGTAGTTACCCTCGCCTTCGGCAACGGCATTTAGTACAACACTCGGGTCACCACCTGCATTCTTGACGATCTGGCGCAGCGGCTCTTCGACAGCGCGGCGCAGAATGCTGATGCCAACGTTCTGATCGTCGTTGTCGCCTGTGAGCGCTTCGATCGCTTTTTCTGCGCGAATGAGCGCAACGCCACCACCGGCGACGACACCCTCTTCTACAGCAGCACGGGTCGCGTGCAGCGCGTCTTCAACGCGTGCTTTCTTCTCTTTCATTTCGACCTCGGTTGCAGCACCGACTTTGATGACGGCAACACCGCCGGACAGCTTAGCAACACGTTCCTGCAGTTTTTCCTTGTCGTAGTCAGAGCTGGACTCAGCGATCTCACCATTGATCTGGTCAACACGGCCCTTGATATCGGATGCCTGGCCGGCGCCGTCAATGACGGTCGTGTTTTCCTTGGTGATCTGGATCTTCTTGGCTTCACCAAGATCTTCCAGCGTCGCTTTCTCGAGTGACAGACCGACTTCTTCCGAGATAACCTGACCACCCGTCAGAACTGCGATGTCTTGCAACATGGCCTTGCGGCGATCGCCGAAGCCCGGTGCTTTGACAGCGGCAACCTTGACAATGCCACGGATGTTGTTGACGACCAGTGTCGCCAGCGCTTCGCCTTCGACATCCTCTGCAATGATCATCAGCGGGCGGCTTGCCTTGGCAACGCCTTCCAGAATCGGCAGCAGATCACGGATGTTCGAAATCTTCTTGTCGAACAGCAGAATCATGGGATTGTCGAGTTCAACACTCTGGCTTGCAGCGTCATTGATGAAGTAAGGCGACAGATAGCCACGATCGAACTGCATGCCTTCGACGACGTCCAGTTCGTTAGCGAGGCCGGAGCCTTCTTCAACCGTGATAACACCTTCTTTGCCCACCTTCTGCATTGCGTCAGAGATGATCTCACCGATTTCGGTATCCGAGTTGGCGGAGATGCTGCCGACCTGCGCAATCGCAGTGTCGTCTTCGCAAGGCTTGGACAGCTTCTTCAGCTCGTCAACGATCGCCACGGTGGCTTTGTCGATGCCGCGCTTCAGATCCATCGGGTTCATGCCGGCGGCAACCGACTTCAGGCCTTCACGCAGAACCGCCTGCGCCAGAACCGTTGCGGTCGTCGTGCCATCACCAGCGACGTCAGATGTCTGGGAAGCAACTTCCTTGACCATCTGCGCGCCCATGTTTTCGAACTTGTCCTCGAGCTCAATTTCCTTGGCAACAGACACGCCGTCTTTCGTGACGGTCGGCGCACCAAAGCTCTTGTCGAGCACAACGTTGCGACCTTTGGGACCTAGGGTCACCCTTACTGCGTTGGCCAGAACGTTCACACCAGCAAACATTTTCTGGCGCGCATCGTCGCTGAATCGTACTTCTTTAGCAGCCATTTTATTCCTATCCTCT
>JAQWSV010000278.1 GCA_029243005.1 Woeseiaceae bacterium | reverse complement strand
CGTGACTGATATGCACGGCACAACCCTAGGCAAGCATGGAGAGGTCGAGACGGACTGTTGGGACCCAAAACGCTTCTGTCTGATTGCTACCGCTGACGGCGCATAGATCGACAATATCGCGCGACAAAGGCCCGCGCCGCTACGCCTGCTCATTGGCTTCGATCGCTTCCCTCAATCGTTCGGACAACTCATAGATGTCCTCAAAACTGTTATACAGTGGCACCGGCGCTACCCGAATCACGTTGGGTTCGCGCCAGTCACCGATGGCGTTGAGTTGTTCTAATGCCCTGAATACACCCCTAGCGTTCATTTGACTATCCGTAATGACCAGTGATAACTGGCAACCGCTGTCCTTCCCGGGCGTGATAATTCGCACTTGGTCAGCAAAGTTTTCGGCGAGGAGATAGCGAAGATAGGCAGATTGGGTTCGTGATTTTTCGACCAGCTTGTCAAAGCCGGCCTCGGCGAAAACGTCCAGAGACGAAACGACCGGTGCCAGCGCGAGAATTGGCGGATTGCTGAGCTGCCACCGCTCCGCGCCCACGGCTGGCTCGAAATGGTGCGCCATCTTGAATCGCGTCTTAATATCATGACCCCACCAGCCCGTTAGCTGGTTGCTGCCATCTCCATCGAGGTGACGTTCGTGAACAAATGCGCCGCCGACTGAGCCCGGTCCACCATTCAGGTACTTGTAGGTGCACCAGGCCGCAAAATCCGGTCCCCAGTCGTGTAAGGAGAGGGGTACGTTGCCTATCGCATGCGCGAGGTCGAGACCGACGACACAACCGGCATCGCGACCGATTCGACAGGCCTCGGCCATGTCAATGACCTGGCCGGTGTAATACTGAACGCTTGGCAACAGGAGGAGGGCAACCTCATCGCCTTGTTCGTCCAGGATCTTTTGCAAGTCTTCGGTGTAGAGCAACTCGTCTTCACGAGGTTTCCATTCGACGAGACACTCAGCCGGATCTTGCCCGTGCAACAGCAGCTGCGACTGAACGGCGAAATAGTCTGACGGAAACGCTGTCGACTCGATGACAATTTTTCGGCGCTTCACGTCGGGCCGATAGAAAGTGGCCATAAGGACGTGCAGGTTGACCGTCAGCGTGTTCATGGCGACAACTTCGAGCTCGTCCGCACCGACCAGGGACGCAAATCCGGTGGCTGCGTTTTTCTGGTATTTGACCCAAGGCTTATTCGCTTTGAAGTGTCCCTCGACACCGAGCTGGGCCCAGTCTGCCAATACCTCCGTGACTGTTTCGACAGCCACCTTCGGTTGCAGCCCGAGGGAGTTACCGCAGACATAGATGCTGCGGCGACCATCGCGATCATCCGGTATATTGAACTGGCCGCGGAATGCGGCCAGCGAGTCCTTTCGATCCAGCGCCAGCGCACAATCGCGCGTGGTGTCAAAGTCGGTCATACAAAGTCTTTCCGGTTGAGGGCGAGCCACTCGAACGCGGAGTCAGCGAGCAGGTCGGAGCGGGTTTTGTCATCCAGTTGCATTTCTTCGATCATCTTCCCCGGGTGATGTTCGCTCAGAGGGAATGGATAGTCGCTGCCCAATGCAATTCGGTTAGATCCGAGCAGGCCGATCATATAATTCAGCATTTCCGGCTCATGTACTAGTGAATCAACATAGAACTGGCCGATGTATTCGCGCGGATTCCGGTCGTTGGTTGTAGCGACGATATCCGGTCGTACGTTGAACCCGTGTTCCAGCCGGCCGATCAGTCCGGGAAATACGAGGTCACCAAGGCGTTTGGCGTGGGGATAGGCGCCTACGGGATTCGGTACATTGTCTGTGCGAACCGTGTTGTTATTCATCTCGTCCTCGACCATGGGCCCATTCTAGCTTGATACTTCCTTGCATTGGACCGCAGAAACTTTGGGTTTACCGGTGAGTTTGACGGCGGTCAACTGGCGTCCCCAGACACAACCCGTGTCGACGGCGATTATGTCATCGTTGACGACTAGGCCCAGTGCACTCCAGTGTCCGAATACGATACGGGTGCCATGCCAGCGGGCCTTTGGCGCTGCGTACCACGGGATGAGGCTTTTGCCTGCGGAGTTGGGTGGACCGTTATGCGTGAAATCGATTCGGCCGTCAGCATCGATCATGCGCATGCGCGTCAATGCATTAATGATGAATCGGGTGCGTTTGACGCCCTTCAGTTTGTCGGACCAGAGGTCGGGGTTGTCACCGTACATTTCGTCGAGGAATGTGTCGTAATGATCGCCTCGCAGGGTTGCTTCCACTTCCGCGGCACGTGCGAGCGTCTTCTTCACGGTCCATGTCGGGGGAATGCCTGCATGCACCATGAGCGTATTCAGGTCTTTGTCGTAGTGTGCGAGTGGCTGCATTCTCAACCAGTCCAGCAACTCGTCACAGTCCTCGCGACCGAGGATCTTCCACAGTGCATCGAAGCGGACCTTAGTGAATTTGACATCGTACGCCAGCGTCAGGAGATGCAGGTCGTGATTGCCGAGGACAGTGATAGCCGAGCTGCCGAGACTCCTGACGAAGCGCAACGTATGACGTGACTTCGGTCCCCGGTTAACGAGGTCGCCAGTCAGCCAGAGTTTATCTTTGGCGGGATCAAAGGAAATCTTGTCGAGCAGGCGACGAAACGGGTCGTAGCACCCCTGCAGGTCGCCAATTACGTACTGAGCCAATCGTCAGCTCCGCCCGTGCGATCCGCTTAGTGGAGTACGCCCGGCACCGCCAGCGTGAAAGGCGGAATCGGTGCGTCAAATTTGGCGCCGTCGCTGGCGTGCATGCTGTACATACCTTGCATTGCGCCGACCGGCGTTTCCAGGACGGCACCACTGGAGTAACGATAAGTCTCGCCGGGGCCAAGCGTGGGCTGCTTGCCGACGACGCCATCACCGGATACTTCCTGGACCTTCCCATTCGCATCAGTGATGATCCAGTGGCGACGAAGAAGCTGGGTCGGTGTGTCGCTCAGGTTTTGGATTGTGATCGTGTAGGCAAACACGTAGCGATCGAATTCGGGTTCGGATTGGTCATCTACGTAGTTCGTGGCGACCTGAATATTGATTTCGTATTTTCTCTTGTCCATTGTGCCACCCTGATCAATCGGTTCGGCGCGTATTCTAACTCAGCGGGTCGGGCGTTGTGACGGATGATTTGGCGTGTCAGGCGCTCAGGTGGTTGGCAAGTGCGACCCAGTCGTCGATTGATACCTGCTCGGGCCGCAGGCCTGCGTCTAGGCCGATTGCGTCGAGATCTTGCGATTCGGCCATCCCGTTGAGTGCATTACGCAAGGTCTTTCTGCGCCGTGAGAAGGCGAGTTTGACGATAGCCTCGAGCCGTTCATTGTCTCTGACGTCATAGGCTCCGGCCGGGAGCGGCCGCATGCGTGCCACGGATGATAGGATCCTGGGTGGCGGCGAGAACGCGCCGGGTGGCACATCGAAAAGCGGTACCGCTTCCATGCGACAGCCCAGCATGATCGTCAGCCTGCCGAAATTTTTGTTGCCCGGTTTGGCACAGATTCGATCGACTACCTCTTTCTGTAGCATGAAGTGCATGTCGACAATGGCAGCGTGGAATGTGATCAGGTGAAAAAGCAGCGGCGTGGAGATGTTGTAGGGTAGATTGCCAACCAGGCGAATCCGGTCGCCCAGTGATGCGTAATCGAAAGTCAGCGCATCGGCTTCGTGAATGTGTACATTGTCTCGATGATTAAAGCGTCGCTCGAGCTGCCCGACGAGGTCCCGATCGAACTCGATCGCATGCAATGTTGGCGACAGGGTCGACAACGGGTCAGTTATTGCGGCCCGGCCCGGCCCGATCTCGACGATGACGTCGCCCGATCGCGGCTCGATTGCGGAGACAATCTGTTCGATGATTTCGGGTGC
Source organism: Woeseiaceae bacterium (assembly GCA_029243005.1). Lineage (GTDB taxonomy): Bacteria > Pseudomonadota > Gammaproteobacteria > Steroidobacterales > Woeseiaceae > SZUA-117. The sequence goes on along the minus strand of JAQWSV010000278.1, from coordinate 155 downwards.
GGTCAGGAAATGCTGGCCGAAGCGTTTCCTCGCACGATGCTTCATGTGCCTGCTAGTTCTGCGGCCAGCGCGACCGCCGCGAACAGGCTTCCCGGATTTGCTGTGCCGTTACCGGCGATGTCGAGAGCAGTCCCGTGATCTACGGATGTACGAAT
>JAQWSV010000267.1 GCA_029243005.1 Woeseiaceae bacterium | reverse complement strand
GGTGCCGCGCTGCCCTCCGGCTCGACCGGCTCATTCGTGCAACCGACCAGCGCCGCAAGTGTGGCTGTCGCAAGCAGGTGTCTGATTGCCAGAATTGGTAAGCGCAAAATGTTCTCTGTGCGGCTTTTGTGGGCCAAAATTATATCACCGTCCCTTCGAACTGCCGGCTTGTGGAAACGACCTACCTCGTTTGACACGCTACCGCTGCCGAGCTACCTGGTCCGGCGTCACGAGACCTGCCCGGTTATCCCAGGAATTGCGGATGTAAGTGGCGACCGCGGCGACCTCGTCGTCGTTGAGTTCGTACCGGAACTCACCCATCGGCACGCGCCATCGCTTGGGCAGATCCTCGAAATCCGGAACCTTTGGCCCATATAGAATTGTATTGATCATCGAGGCCGGATTGCCGGATTGCACGACGAGACTACCTCGGTTCAGTTTCGGCCCCATTTCGGTATCGCCGAGGCCGGTGGGCAGGTGACAGGTACCGCAATGCAGGTTGTAGACCGTGCGGCCCCAGCCCATGATTGATCGATCCGGTTCTGCGGCATCGGCGCGGTCTTCACCAGGCATCGACTGCAGGTAGGTCGCCATCGCATCAATGTCCGACTCATCCAGGTGCCGGTTGCTATGCATGACGACCTCGATCATCGGCCCGGTGACGTCCAGGAATTCGTTTCTGCCATATTGCAGATAATCTGTGAGTTCGTCGTGCGACCAAAGACTCAGGCCGATGTTGCCGGAGGTAATATCGGGCGCAGACCACGTCCGATACGCGCCCTCCCCAACACGATCTAGATAAGCGCCGCCACGCAACGCCTCGCCAGCTACTTCCGCGCCGAGTCGATTACGGGGTGTGTGGCAGGCGCCGCAATGCGTGAGCCCTTCAACAAGATAAGCACCGCGGTTCCATTCCGCTGACCGAGCCGGGTCCCCAGCATATGCGCCAGGCTCGAAAAACAATGCCTTCCAGAACCCCATCAGGGACCGGATGTTGAAAGGAAAAGTCAGCTCGTTTTCGAGCGATGCCTGCGCTATCGCTGGAATGCTCTGGAAGTAGGCGTACAGCGCAACGATGTCCTCATCGCTTGTCCGCGTCAACGACGGATACGGAAAGGCGGGATACAAATGTGTGCCATCCGGCCTGACGCCGAGACGCATGGATGCCAGGAACTCCTCGGCGGTCCAGTCGCCGATACCGGTTTTACTGTCAGGCGTGATATTGGTCGAGTAGATCGTCCCGAAGGGCGTTTCAAAAGGCAGCCCGCCGGCCATGAAACCGCCACTTTCGACGGTATGACAGGTGCCGCAATTCCCCGCAGTCGCGACATATCGTCCGCGCTCGATCAAAGTCTCGGAATCGAGATCGACGGCCACCAGTTCATAATCGATGGACCTGGGCGGGCCAGTGACGATTACAAACACAAGCAGGCCAATCAGGACTGCCGCGAATGCAACGAGGATTTTCAGAATTCTGGGCACGACCAGCGCATGGATTCTCCGCCCCTCGATAAGAGGAGCGCATCAGTACACTCGATAGTGAGGATCAGACCGAGCAGGCCATGTCCTGGCCACAACAAAGGGGCGACTTGATCTTGCCGTGACTATTCGGACACTCGGAAATCTGTACGGAGTTGCCTTCACCCAGGTCGAGCGAGCCATTCACCAGCGGTGCATCACAGTGCCCGCAGGTCGCATTGACCTGCATTCCGCATTTATCGCATTCGTATGTTGCCATTTTAATTCCTTATTGTTGAGCCTGTTTGCCGTAAGGCAGGTATCCGGTTTCGACGAGCATTCTGCCACGGGACAGCCTGAATTCCGCCGTGTTTTTTACCCCATAGCCATCCATGATCCGGTTCATCATATTGAACATGGCACAGATCATGATCGCGTAGTGAAAACAGTGTTCGTCCCAGCCGGCATCAAAAATGGCATCCGCGTCCGCCTGCACCATCTTTGACGGTATTTTCGTCAGTTTGCGCACATATTCGAGCACTGGCCTCATCTTCTCATCGACGTCAGCCGTGTCGAGGTCATTGACCATATCGTCCAGCAATCCTTCAGCGACACCGAAAGCCTCGGCCGTCGCCTTGTGCGTATTATAACAATAGGTGCAGTTGTTAAGTCCCGATGCATAGGCACCGATCAATTCACGTTCTTCATGTGTGAACGCGCAGTCACCGGTGCGCAGAATCTCCTCGGAGAACTGCATCATTGGCATCGCCATCGTGGGATAACGGCCCATCACTGCTGCAACGCTTTCTTCCGGTTCCGGAATCGATTTTACGAATGCCATGTTGTTTCCCTCTGCTGAAACCGGCGCTGTTAGTCACCTTACTCACCTGTGAGCTACACCTTCCAGTAGGCGTCCGCTAATGTCTAGCCCCATCTCGCCTGCCTTGACAGATGAGCCAAATCCGGGCGCAAGACCTCTACGCTGCTAATCGTCTTCCAGCAGATGCTCGTAGCGTTGGTCCGTCAGTAATTTCAGGAAAGCAACAAGCAGGTCAACCTGCATCGGTGAAACCGGCTGACCTTCCTCAAGCAGGGCGAGGTCGGCAGGACCCGGTGGCACCTCCGGTTCTCCCCAATACTTGTTCGTCTGCGGATTCGTCTGGCTTTCGATGTTCGTCAGGATGTACTTATTGTAGAAAACAACGACAGTCTTCAGATCATTGAACACACCGTTGTGCATATAAGGTGCCGTCACGGCTACGTTGCGCAAGG
>JAQWSV010000265.1 GCA_029243005.1 Woeseiaceae bacterium | reverse complement strand
CCGCGACGGCAATCGAATATCGAAAGCGCATCAATTCCGCGAGCATCTCGGCACGCTGTACGACCGGCAACAACGCCTCACGTGCAGCGACCACTTCGGGATTCGATTCGTCGACAGCGCTGGACACGACAACCGCGTCCGCCTTCGCGATGTGCGCCGCATCGTGACCATCGAACACATGGGCGCCATGCGACTCGAGTCGTTTTACCGCGCTGTTGCGTTTCAGGTCGGAGCCCTGTACTTCGTAGCCAAGGCTCAGCATGACCTCAGCGATGCCGGACATGCCGGAACCACCGATACCGATGAAGTGCACGCAATTGATTCGACGCATACGCTGGATCATGGCGTCGCCCCTGCCGCTGCCAAGCAGTGATTTTTGATACGCAGCAACGATTCAGGAACCGCGAGGGCCCGCGCTTTCCTTGCACGCACACGCAATTCATTTCGATCGCCGAGGAGTCGTCGTAAGAGGCCCGCCAGCGACTCATTGGTCATTTCCGACTGCTGGAGAATCTCGGCGGCACCCGCATCGACCATCGGACAGGCATTCGCCGTCTGATGATCGTCGACTGCCGCCGGATACGGCACAAAGATTGCGGGCAGGCCGACCGCCGACAATTCGGCGACCGTGAGCGCGCCAGCTCTGCAAATCACAAGATCGGCCCAAGCATAAGCAGCGGCCATGTCTTCAATAAAGGGCTCGAGGTTCGCCTCGATACCATGCTGTTCGTAAGCGTCACGCGCTGCATCTGCCGTGCCGGCGCCCGTCTGGTGCCTGACGACGGGCCGCATGCCCTCGGGCAGCAACGCCAGTGCGGCAGGTACGGACTCGTTGAGCGCGAGCGCGCCCTGGCTGCCGCCCAGCACAAGGAGGCGTACCGGACCCACCCGATCAGCAAGCCTCAGGTCCGGGTTTTCGATAGCCGCGATGTCTACCCGTACCGGGTTACCGACGGTGTCCACCGCTTTTCGGGAACTAAAACTACCCGGGAAGGCCTGCAGCACAACCCGGGCAAGACGCGCCAGAAGACGATTCGTCAAACCAGCAACGGCATTTTGTTCGTGAATGACCAGGGGACGACGGGTCAGCCAGGCTGCAAGACCGCCGGGGCCGCTCACAAAGCCACCCATTCCCAGCACTGCTGCCGGGCGATGCTTTAACATGACCAGAAGCGACTGACACAGTGCGTACGCAAGTCGAAACGGCGCCAGTAACAAGGTGGCAGCGCCTTTGCCACGCAAACCGCTGATCGCGACCCATTCAATCGGTATACCCGCATCCGGCACGACGCGGGATTCGAGTCCCCGATGCGTGCCCAGCCAGACTACTTCGCGCGACTCCGCCTGCAAGGCGCGCGCGACCGCCAGCGCCGGATACACGTGACCACCGGTGCCGCCCGCCATAATCAGGATCGGTCGATCACTCATGAGCGCGACCTCGCTTTCTTGCAGGCTCTTGGCGTCGATTCGGCGGCGAGCCATCGACCTCCAATTCGTGATGAATGCGGAACAGGATGCCAAGGCTTACCATCGCGATGATCAAGCTCGAACGACCGTAACTGATCAGTGGCAGCGTTAGGCCCTTCGTCGGCAGCAGCCCCATGTTGACGCCGATGTTGATGAACGCCTGCAACCCGATCCAGGTGCCTATTCCGACGGCGAGGTAAGCCTCGAAGAATCGTTCGAGGCTGGCGGCGCGGATACCCAGCTTGAAGATGCGCCAGAGCAAAGCGCCGAAAAGAACAATCATCACGAACGAGCCGAGCAAGCCAAATTCTTCTGCGTAGACGGCAAACACGAAGTCGGTGTGGGCATCCGGCAGATAAAAGAGTTTCTGCACGCTGTCCCCAATCCCGACGCCAAACCACTCGCCGCGGCCGATCGCAATCAGCGATTGCGTGAGCTGGAATCCTTTGTCGTAAGGATCTGCCCAGGGGTCGAGGAAACCGGTCAGCCGTTCGAGACGATACTCGCGCGTAACGGCCAGTATCGTAGCGCCAGCGACTGCAAGCCCCACGAACAAAGAGAAGTCCAGCAATCGTGCGCCGGCGACAAACATCATTGCGAACGCGATTGCGACGAGCACGATAGCAGCGCCCAGGTCCGGCTCCGCAAGCAGGAGACAGCAAGCCAGGAACAACACGAACATGGGCTTTGCAAAGCCGGAAAACTGCTCGCGCAAGGTCTTATTATGACGCACGAGGTATCCAGCTAGGTAAATCATCAGGCACAGGCGCGCCAGCTCTGATGCTTGCAGGTTGAGGAAGCCAAGGCGAATCCAGCGCGTACTTCCATTGGCGGTGTAACCAATACCGGGGACGAGAACGACGACGAGAAGACCTAACGCGATAAGCAACATCAACGGACCCGTACTGCGCCAGAACGTCATCGGAATAAACAGGCAGATGAATCCTGCAACGGCACCCATAATGGCCGCCACGGCTTGGCGACTGACGTAGTAGAAAGGATCAGCGGCCACATTATCTGCTGCCGAAATCGATGCTGATGCCAGCACAATCAAGCCGCCAAACAACAAGGTCAGCGAAATCCCCAGCAGGACCATATCAATCTTGATCGCGCTCCTCAGGCGGGCCGGGAAAGGCATTGTTGCGCTGCCGATTGTCATAACGCCAACGCCTCCACAGCTCCGGCGAAGTCGTCACCGCGCGCCATGTAATTCGGGTACTGGTCAAAACTTGCGCATGCCGGCGCCAGAAGGACGGTATCGCCCGTTTCCGCCATTTCTGACGCCTTGCGGACGGCCGTATACATATCAGCGGCGCGCTCGGTTGGCGCTAGATCGGCAAATGCCGCTTCCAGGTTCGGCGCGTCTTCGCCTATCAGGATGGCGACACGGATATGCCCGCAAGTCGATTTCGCCAGTCGGTCAAAGTCAGCGCCCTTACCCTGCCCGCCTACGATCAGAACGACCATACCCTGCACCGAATCTACAGCAGCGGTCGCGGCACCGACGTTGGTGGCTTTGGAATCGTTGATATAACGAATGCCGCGAGACTCACCGACTTTCTGCATTCGGTGTGGCAGGCCGGGGAATTCATGCAGCATCTGCAACATAGCGGACATTTCCAGCCCCATCAGCTGGCCGGCCGCAAGGGCCGCGAGGCTGTTCGTCTGGTTATGCGTGCCGACAAGTGCTAGGTCGGATGCAGCCAGCAACATATTTTCGCCACGCGCGAGGAAGACATCACCGGCATCGGACACCAGGCCGTATTCATCGTGGCCCGGTGCATCCAACCCAAAACTCAATGCAGGCACATTGTCCGGTAACTGCGCCTTGACATCGTCTTCGCCACGATTGAAGACGATGGCTTCCGCCTGTTGGAAGATTTGATACTTGGCAGCCCTATATTCCGCTTCATCTTCGTGCCAGTCGAGATGATCTGGCGAGATGTTCAGCAGCACCGAAACCGCAGCAGGCAGATGCCGTGTTCTTTGCAGCTGGAAGCTCGACAGCTCGAGCACATAGAAATCGGGCGTGTCCTCGACCAGCAGATCGAGCGCCGGCTCACCCAGATTGGCGCCGGCAAGACTTTTCTTCCCCGACGCATCACACATCAACGTAAGCAATGTCGTAACCGTGCTTTTCCCATTCGATCCGGTAACTGCGATGATCGGTGCTTCGGCCTCATCGACAAATAGTTCGATGTCGCTCACAACATCCACGCCGACCTTACGGGCAGCCATGATGAGCGGGTCCGAATCTGCAATGCCCGGCGAGGCAATGACCCGTGCCGCACCCTTCAGGAGCTCCTTTGATACGTTACCGGTATGCAGCTCTGCATCCGGGCAGATCTCGTGAAGCTCCTCGATACCAGGCGGCTCATCGCGGCTATCGATGTAAATCGCATCCACATCGTTTCTTGCCAGGTAACGCGCCACAGACAAACCTGTCTTACCGAGGCCGAAGACCACGTCTTTTTTCGCTGCCGAGCGCATTGCCGCCGGTTTTCTTTTGGCTGCCGCGCTCATCGGATCTTGAGACTGGCAAGGCCGATCAGCACCAGGATAAAGGTGATGATCCAGAAGCGAACAATCACTTTCGGCTCAGCCCAGCCTTTCAGCTCAAAATGGTG
>JAQWSV010000264.1 GCA_029243005.1 Woeseiaceae bacterium | reverse complement strand
GAAGAGGTTGGCGGAACCAGGTAGTATTTGTAGTGCAGTCACCCCACCTGCCAGCGCGGAGACGAATCCTGGATCCTGTGGCCAGACGCTGTGTTCTGCCCAGACTTCGGCCGTATTGGGGCTCGTGGCCTCATTGCCATCAGAGTGGCCGTTGACGCTTGGGGACGGATAATTGCCCAAATGAGAGTGGACATCAATGACGCCGGGCGTCACCCAGAGTCCACTTGCATCGACCACGGTAAGGCCAGATGCACCCAAGCCGGACCCGACTACTTCTATTCTTCCGTCACGCATGACGACGTCGGTGTTGTCGAGACGCTCTCCTGTCCCTGTCAAGACCGTTGCGTTCTGTAGGATGGTCGGTACAGAGGGAAGTGGTTCGTAGTTGCTGGCGTAGGGCGTTGCCACGTGTTCCTCAGTAGCCGGCTCACAGGCTGTCAGCAAGGTGGCAATGGCTAGGACTGCCAAGCAACCAGGCAGTTTATTCATAAGAGGCTCCGTTTGATCGATCGGATGTTATTGTTTTCGAGTGTCGGTCGAGAATAACAGAGGCGCTGGGAACCTGCAGGGCCAATAGGAGTCCATGATTCGGCGAATCGCAATACCTGCTGCGTTGTTCGCGCTGTATATCGTCATTGCCGTCCAAGATTTCTACGCAGGCCGGTAATCGCCTTACCACTGACGCCTACAAACGTTGCAAGTGAACATGCTTGGGTTAGATAAGTCCAGGTAACTGGGGGGGTAATCTTCGTATCAGGGTTGGGTAGACAATTGAAACGAGGCGATGGCCAAGATTCTGATTTCGTTGACCTTACTTGGAACTGCCCTCGAAAATATGCGCGCCTAGGCTAGAGCCAGCCGTCCCAGCCCGGACCACGCACTACGCGCCCAGGCGTCGCGCCGGTGTGTCTGCCATGCCTCAGTACCTGTACCCCGTTCACGAACACGTGATACATGCCGGTTGCATACTGGTGAGGCTCTTCGAACGTGGCGTTGTCGGTAATTCTAGCCGGATCAAAAACGACAACATCGGCGTAATAACCCTCTCGTAACTCCCCTCGCTGGAACGCGCCAATATTAGACGCGGGAAGGGAGGTCATTCGTCGAATTGCCTGCTGCAGGGGGATGATTCGCTCTTCGCGAACGTATTTGCCCAACAATCTGGCAAAGTTGCCGTAGGTTCGCGGGTGCCGGCTGGATTCCAGGAATATGCCTTCTGCAGAAGGTGCACCGGCATCCGAGCCAAAACTCATCCAGGGCATTGCGACTTTCCGCTTGACGTTCTCCTCCGACATGAGGAAGTAGACGGCCTCAACGCGGCTATCATCTTCCACAACCAGATCCATCGCGGTCATTGCCGGATCCGTTCCACGCTCATCCGCAACTTCCCTCAATGTCTTGCCGATCAGGTGTCTTAGATCCGGGTTTCGGAACCCGATCAGCAGGATGTTCTCCGGCCCTGCATCGACAAAGAAATTTTCCCATTCTCGCGTTGGTTGCCGCATCTCTGCCGCAACCCGCTCACGTATCGCGGCATCCTGCAGGCGCTCAACCCAGGCGTCGTGCCCGCCATCCTGAACCCACAACGGCATCGTGGCATTGAGTCCTGTTGAACCGGCCGTGTAGGTATACATGTCCGCCGTGATGAATAGGCCAGCCTCTCGTGCTGCATCGATCATTTCGAAGACGGTCGAGAGCTTGTGCCAGTTGTTTCTGCCGGACGCCTTAAGGTGATAGATCTCGGACGGCGCACCGGTAACGCTGGCGATCTTGATGAGCTCCTGCACGCCTTCTTCGAGGCGGCTGCCTTCCGATCGGAGGTGCGAGATGTACGAACCATCATACTCAGCCGCAACACTCACTAGTGCGATGAGTTCCTCAGTGCTTGCGAAGTTGCCAGGGGCATATATCAGTGAGGAGCCCACGCCCATCGCGCCTTCGCGCATTGCCTGCTTGACCAGTTCCTGCATACGCTCAAGTTCGTCTGGTGTGGCGGGCCGATCGTCATAGCCGATCTCGTGGACGCGAAGTGTCGTCGCTCCGACATACGACGCAACATTGACAGACACGCCACGATTCGCCAGGTACTCGAGATATTGTCCCAGCGTCGTCCACTCGATCGCATACTGGATGTCGCCCTGTCGTTCGAGAATCTGGGCCTTCATGGTCTCGCTCAATGGCCCCATGGATGTGCCTTCGCCCATGACCTCCATCGTGACGCCCTGCTTGACATTACTCATGGCCCGACCGTCTTCGATTAGCGTTTCGTTCGCCCAGGAGAGCATATTGATGAATCCTGGAGCGACCGCGAGTCCCTCTGCATCAATTTCAGTCGTGCCACTGAAACCGGACAGGTCGCCGATACGTTCTACACGATCGCCTGCCAGCGCAACATCGGCAACGATAGGGTCATTTCCGGATCCATCGTAGACATCGCCGCCTCGTATGATGACGTCGTAGTCGCCAGGTTTTCCTGGATCGCAAGCGACAAGAGTAAGTGCCGCCGCAGACAGCAGAATAATTTTCAACCGGCGTGGCAGCATTTTCATGGACTCCGGGGACTCATCAATATCCGGCGACAGTTTCAACTTCGCGCCAGACACGCAGCATATTGCCACCGAGAATCTTGACGATATCCTCGTCGGTGTAACCACGCCCGATGAGCCCTTCGACGAGGTTGGGGTAGCTTGAAATATCCTTCAGGCCAATCGGCAGGCTGTCGCCGACGCCATCATAATCAGAACCGATGCCGACATAGTCGACGCCGACCAGTTCGACCACGTGAT
>JAQWSV010000262.1 GCA_029243005.1 Woeseiaceae bacterium | reverse complement strand
ATTCGTATTTCTTGACCAGCGGCAGGACGACTTCGAGTCGTTCTTCCTCCCCTGTCACTGAATTCAAAAGCGGCTTGCCTTCATATACTTCCAGGCCAGCCTCGAGTGCAGCAACGATCGACGAATCGATACATAGCGGAACGTCGGTGATGGACTGAATTAACTTGATACTCTCTGCAAGAATTGCGGGCTCGTCCGCCAGCGGGATCCCGGCGTTGACGTCGAGCACTTGTGCGCCAGCGGCAACCTGGGCGAGCGCATCGGCCTCTACGCGACTGTAGTCGCCCTGTTTCATTTCTTCCGCCAGCAGTTTTCGGCCGGTCGGATTAATGCGTTCACCGATCACGACGAAGGGCCGTTCAAAACCAATCACCACTTCCTTGCTGGCCGAGCTTAAAACTGTGTCTGTCATTCGCCTTCTGCTCCTGCTATGCCGCCCGCCTTTACGACCGACTCCAGATATTCGTCATTAAACTTATTCTCGAGCAACGCGACCCGTTCCGCGACAATGGCTTCAAGGTCGCCCGATACCATTTCTGTTTCCCGCCGCCAGTCGGCGAGGTAGGCGTCGCTGGAGCCACGACCCGCACGCATGGCGGCCCGATCGATCGCTTTCGCAAACCGGGGTTCCAGCTCTTTCTTGACGTTTGTACGTCCCTGCCGCCCGACGACCTGGGCCGGGATGTCGCGCCAGTAGATGCTGATCAGTTTTGCCATTTGATTTCCTGTTCGCGCAGCACGTTGCCGAAAGGCTCCAGCCCCGTAAGGTGTTCTTCGTATTCCAGTCTGAGGTATTCCGCTTGTTCGCGCGCCATCGCTGAAAGCTTTTCGGACGGCTCCTGCACGAGGAAGACGACTTTCTTGTAGTTGCCGAAATAGAGGTCCTTCAGTTCGGGGTGTTTTTCCAGGCCGAGCATTCCCATCACCAGGCGGTCGAAGTTCCGCACCAGGTAATCGGTCAGGTAGAAAGTACCCGGCTCCTCATCCGCAAACTCGAAGAAGGCTTTGCTGCCGGCAAAGAACTCGTAGCAGTGCGCGCCCGGAATTCGTTCAACCCCGTATTCCTCAATTACCTTATCGAGCAGACCACCCGTGCCGCAGTCTGCATAGGCAACGTAGATGTTGTCGTAGTTGTCTTTGTATTTTTCGATGGTGTCGCGGACGCCGCCAGGTATCTTGGCCGGAGTCATGTGCCAGTCGGCAGGGAGGCACTGAATTTTCAGATGCTCCCACCCGTTTCGTTTCTTTAGTTCGACGAGTTCTTTCGCGATCGCGCCGCAGGCAATGAGCAGGGTGCGATTCGCCATAGCACTAGGTCAGGACGCGCGCCGCTGCTGAACCATGTCTCTGGCGACTTCCACCGCCGTTGCCGCATCGCGACAATAGGCGTCGGCACCGATGGCGGTACCGAATTCCTCGTTTAGCGGTGCACCGCCGACCAGCACGATATAATCGTCGCGAATGCCGTTTTCCTTCAATGAATCGATGACGACCTTCATATAAGGCATGGTCGTGGTCAGCAGAGCCGACATGCCGAGAATATCGGGTTGTTCCTTTTCGAGTGCGGCGATGTAGGTGTCCGCATCGGTGTTGACGCCCAGGTCGATGACCTCGAAGCCGGCGCCTTCCATCATCATGCCGACCAGGTTCTTGCCGATATCGTGAATATCACCCTTCACGGTGCCGATGACCATTTTGCCAATTGGCCTCGCACCGGTTTCCGCAAGCAGCGGACGCAAGATGGCCATGCCGGCTTTCATCGCATTCGCAGCGAGCAGGACCTCAGGAACGAAAAGAATGCCGTCGCGGAAATCCTCGCCGACAATGTTCATTCCGCCGACCAGCGCATCGTCCAGCACCTTCTTGGCACTCCAGCCACGGCTGAGCAGGATGTTCGTGCCTTCGCTGATTTCATCAGCCAGGCCGTCGTACAGGTCATCCCACATTTGATCCTTGAGTTCGTCATCGGGCATGTCGGCCAGTACGATGTCATCTTCTGCTTGTTCGGACATTGCTTGGATTTTCCTTTTTCTTCACGGTTGCGTCCTCCTGGCGGATTGCACCCGGATTTAGCATTCTTAATGAGTTGATAAACGAGCGAGGCGGCTCATCGCAATTAAATTCTAGCGAAATCGCCCGAACGAGAACCATACGTAGTTCCACATCGTGACATCATGACGCAGATAGTGAAATTCGCGCCGTTCTCAGGCGGATTTGAAGGCGGGGTCAGAGCCGGGCTCCGACCCCGTGCGTAACTCTATTCCCGCAGGCCGCGGAGCGTGTATTTGACAATCTGTTCTGGGCCGACTTCGGCGCCATACAGGTTGCCGTCTTTGTCAACCGCGATACCTTCAGCAGCCGTCGTACCGGCATTGTCGGGATCCTGGTTCGGATCTGGGATGTGATGGATCACGAAGCCTTCGATTGCGCTGCCGATGTATATGCCCCGTAGGTAGCCCCGGTTGAAACCCCAGGTCAGATTCGACTCGGAATCCGCTGCATACAGCATGTCGTTGTCGTCGATAAACAAGCCGCTCGGGCGGCCAAATTGCGACCAGGTTTCGAGATGCTCACCCTGCTGGGTGAAGATTTGAATGCGATTGTTGCCGCGGTCGCCGACGAACAGGCGGCCGTTCGAGTCCATCGCCAGTGCGTGCGGATCACGGAATTCACCGTATTCTCGTCCGGTCGATCCCCACTGCATGAGGAAGTCGCCGTCGGCATTAAACTTGACGATACGATTATTGCCGCTGGAGCCGTGGCCGTCAGCAACGAAGATGCTGCCATCGGGCGCGATGTAGACGTCAGATGGCTGATTGAACTCGTCCTCGCCTTCGCCGGCGATGCCGGCTTTGCCAAGACTCATCAATAGTTCGCCGTCAGCACTGAATTTGTGGATCTGGTGACCGCGGCCGTTGTTGTCACCGCGCGCATCCGTCACCCAGACGTTGCCGCCCCGGTCGACATGGATGCCGTGCGGCCACGTAATCAGGCCGGCGCCGAAGCTCTTCAGCATGTTGCCGTCAGAGTCGAATAGGAAAATGTTGTCGAGGTCGTCGTGACCGACGCAAGTGTTCTCGCCACAACGTTCAGCGACCCAAACATTGCCTTCTGGCGTGGTGTAAACGGCGCTTGTGGAGCCCCATTCCCGGCCGATGTCTCCCCAGCCCGGCTGCGCCCGGTACGGGTGCGATGCGGACAGGGTGGCGGCGAAGGCCAGCAGCAAAAGGCTGGCCAGAGTTCTCGTTATTCTCATCGATGTCTCCCCCTGGTGGACCGGGGAATGATAACGCAGGTAGTTGATTTTGACTTCCCTCACGAACGCGGCTAGCGTCATCGCTGCATACGCTGGAATAAGACGTATCTATGAAAGTCAGTTTTATGCCGATCGCGGCTTTCTTCGCGATTGTCCTCTCCTTTTTCGCAGCCTGTAGCCAATCGGCCGATGACGTGGAGCCAGGCGTGTCCCTGGCGCTGGCGGAACATCGAGCCGCGACCATCAGCAATATTAACTATGATCTGAGCTTCTACATTCCCGATGCAGTATCAAAGCCCATTTCGGCGGTGGCGAAGATCGGTTTTGATCTGAGTGATACGTCCCGGGCGCTTCAGCTGGATTTTCGGGAAAGTGCCGACAAGATTCACTTGGTCACAGTCAACGGTGAAGCATCGGGTTTCGAGTTTCGCGACGAACACCT
>JAQWSV010000051.1 GCA_029243005.1 Woeseiaceae bacterium | reverse complement strand
TGTGGGTACAAAGGCGTGGACAACTACTCACTCTATGCCGTTCAAGTTCTTGGCAAAAATGAAGTCGAAGCAGCGCTTCTTTCGACCTATGGCTTCTATGTAAGACCGGTCGGCGCGGTTATGGCTGGTGTGATAGCCGATCGCTTTGGATCAGCCCGCTCGATACTCGTGATGTTCCTGGCGATGGTGGTGACATACGGTGTACTGTCTGTTGCCACCCTGGAAACGGCAACGCTGTTCGTCATTTACGCAAATCTGTTCGTAACACTGTTCGCTGTTTACGCCGTACGCGGTATTTACTATGCGTTGCTCGAAGAAACACGAACACCCAAACATCTGACCGGCGCGTCCGTTGCCGTCATCGCCTTCGTGGGTTACACGCCGGAGATTTTCTTTGGCCCGGTCACCGGTCGTATTCTCGATGCGAATCCCGGCATCCCGGGTTTTCACAACTATTTCCTATTCCTGGCAACGGTGTCCGTGATCGGCATCGCCATATCAGCTTTACTATTACGACTAAACCGGAGGCCGGCTCCCAAAACAGCCGTGGCCGGCAACTGAAGTCCCACTGTGCCATCAACCTGCCGATGAAGCTCGCCGGACCATGACAAAGGAGTGGCAACAGCAAATTACTGATGACGGCTTCGTGATTTCTCGCGGACCGTTGAGCGAGACACTAATCGATCAGTTACTCAGCGTTTCTCACGAAAGAATTCAGGTCGTCATGGACGCACTGAAAGATAAACCCATCGGCATCGGCAGCGCTGCTGGTTATGACGAGGTGGTACAACGTTCGCCGGGACGCTGGGACCTGCCGATTTCGCCGGCTGAATTCGGCATCAATGAAGGCGACCTACCCTGGTGGCCGCTTGTCGTAACATCACTCGGCCCCGATGCCGAGCATTCGTTCAGCGGTGTCGTCTACTCCGAATCCGATACGCCTGCACAGGAGTGGCATATCGACTCACCGCATGAGTTGGTGGAGCATCTGCCACCGCATGCTGTGAATGTTCTTGTCGCACTGCAGGACGTTTCAATGGAAATGGGCCCGACGGAGTTTGCTCGTGGCTCGCATCGGCTCACCAATCACCTAGCCAATCAATCACTCGTTCGAAACGAGTTGATTTACCAACACGCGACTACCACACCAGACATGCTGGTTGCCGGTACGAATGAGCCGTTAGCGACGACCGCGGTCGATGCCATGCCGACAGGCACGTGGGTGTTGTTTGATGATCGGGTTATGCATCGCGGCTTGTCGAACCAGTCGTCGACCACGCGATACATGGCCTACTTCTCATACCGTAAACGCGGTTATAACGAGAACACGCACTTCGAGGCATGCCGCTCGGTGTTCGGCTAGGGATGAGCTCTATTTGTTCTTGTATACCATCCCGCCCTTCATGACGAAGTCGACATCTTCCATCTCGCTGATGTCATCCAGCGGATCACCATGCACGGCGATAATATCCGCGTACAGGCCATTTTCGATCGCACCTACCTGATCTTCCCAGCCGAGCAACTCGGCTGTCAGTGACGTCGCTGACTGCAGGGCCTGCACTGGTGTCATACCGAAGCGCACAGCGCGTGCAAACTGCTTCCCGTTGTCCCCGTGCGGATAAACACCGGAATCTGTCGCAAAGACGACTCTCGCACCCATCTCGACGGCCAGGGTGAAACTCTGCCGCTGGCGTGTGCCTACCTGTCGCTCTTTCTCGATGTTTTCTTCCGGTACGCCGTTCTCCACACCACGCTCCAGTGTGTACTCCGTGTTATAGATATCCATCGCGAAATAGGTGCCATTATCGATACCCATCTGAATGGCCTCCCGGTCGAGAAAACTAGCATGCTCGATGGAGTCGGCGCCCGCAATGATGGCGCGTTTGATGCCCTGATTGCCGTGCGCATGTGCAGCGACCTTGCGCCCGTGAGAGTGCGATTCATCGACGATCGCCTGCATCTCTTCCAGCGTATATTGCGTTGAATTAACCTGGGTACCCTTTGAAAACACGCCACCGGTAGCGCAAAACTTGGTCAGATCCGCACCGTACTTGACGTTCTTACGCACCTGTTCGCGAACGGCCCATGGGCCGTCGGCAACGCCATCGCTGCGCTCCTCATACGATGGATTCAGCGCATTGCTGTCGCAGTGACCGCCAGTGATACCGAGACCGGGTCCGGACACCGCCATTCTCGGGCCGGGAATCTCTCCGTCATTGATGGAATTGCGAAGCGCCACGTCCATGTAGTCGGCTGCGCCAACATTGCGAATCGTCGTGAAACCGGCCATCAGCGTCTTCTTGGCGTTCACCACACCACCGATCGTCGCCCGGTGCGGTGACTGGAAGTAACCCGCAAAAAAGTTGTTGGCGAGATTGCTGACGATATGCGTATGCATGTCCATCACACCGGGCAAAATAAACGAATCTGACAAGTCGATGACGTTCGCCCCATCCGGGATACCCTCATCAGCCGGTGTCACGCCAATAATGCGTTCACCTTCGACGAAGATAAGCTGGTCCCTGGCGACATCGCCTGTCCTCGAATCGAACAGCGATCCTGCGTGGATCACAGTAATGTCCTGTGCGAGCGCGCTGCCAGCAAGCAACAGGAAGGAATAAATGGTGGCCTTCACCACCTGGTTAAGACGTTGCATTGCGGCTCCCTTTGAGTCGTTGATTTCCGCAGAGCGGTTAACTTACTTCGGCGTCAGTCTCAGCAGTCGTCCCTCGCTATCAGCGCGCTCGTCCTCGAGTACGTACAAGGAACCGTCGGCCGCTTCAAAGACACCACGAATCCGTGCACCCATATCGTAACGCTCGACTTCACGTGCCTCGTCACCGTCCAACTCGACCCGCACAATGGCCCGTGCAGACATACCTGCGATCAGCGCATTGCCACGCCAGCCAAATCTGTCACCTTTGTAAACGATCATATTTCCGGGCGAAACAACCGGGGTCCACCAAATTGCCGGCTTGATGAACGAATCATCGGTATCGTGATTAGGAATTTCCCGACCGTCATAATGATCGCCATTCGATACGACTGGGTAACCATAGTTGCCGCCGCGCACGACACGGTTCAGCTCGTCACCACCCTCAGGGCCCATTTCCATGTCCCAGGCATGGCCGTCGAGATCGATAGCCAGTCCCAGCGGATTGCGATGTCCCATCGACCAGACCTCCCCGAAAACACCCGTACTGTCGACCAACGGATCTTGGCTGCGGTAGTTCACAAACGGATTGTCCGCTGGTATCGACCCATCATCATTCAGGCGCAGGACTTTGCCGATATTCGATTGCATGTCCTGTGCCGGAGTGAATTTCTGACGATCTCCCGAAGAAATCCAAAGGTAACCATCGTCATCAAACACGATGCGATGTCCATAATGGCCGCGACCGAGCACTTTCGGGTATTGCCGCCAGATCACTTCCATGTCAGCCAGTGTGTCCCGACCATTGATCTCACGCAGCTGGCCACGCGCCACGGCAGCGCCGCGCGTACCACCAACGCCGGCTTCCGCATAGCTAAGGTAGACAAGACCGTTATTCTCGAAGTCCGGATGCAACGCCACATCGCCAAATCCGCCCTGACCGCCGTAATCCACGTCGGGCGTACCCCATACCGTGAACTTCCGTCCATTGTCATCAAGAAGGTAGAGCACACCCTTCTTCTCGGTTACCAGCATTCTGCCGTCAGGCAGGAAGGCAAGGGCCCACGGCTCATGAAAGTCGACGATGACTTCAACGTCGAACGGATTGTCCGATTGCGCCTGTACACAGGCTATCAACCCCAGGCCCAGCAGTGTCGCCATTATTCTTTTCATTGCAAAACCTCGTGTTTTCGCGGTTCTAAATTCAGTAAGTACCTGCGCAGTTTAGCAGCAGCTCCAGCATTATTGCGGACCGTAACCACCGCGAGGAATTACTCAGGTAACTTGCGAGTTAGGGGCAGGAATTCCATCGCATTCTACCTGTCTCACTTTGACGGAATCGGCAATCGGGTTCAACCGCAGGCGACAAAACGCTGCCCTGCAACCTGACCCTTGTAGACCTTATATGTGTGACGATCTGACAGAAAGAGACATCGACACCTCTATCCACACCCATGGATTGACGCGCCGGACGTTCAACAAGGCGACGCTTGGAGCCACGATTGCCGCAATGCTGCCGGCAGCCGCCAACGCAGTCGATGTCGTTGGCTCGGATATCACAATCACGACACCGGATGGCGAGGCGGATGCCTACTTCGTCCACCCGGCCGAATGCGCTTCCGCCGCGATCATGCTCTGGCCGAGCATCGTCGGTATCCGAGAAACCTTCCGTGCAATGGGCACACGCCTCGCCGAGTCAGGCTACGCCGTGCTCGTGATCAATCCCTACTACCGCACCCAAAGCGGGCCGGTGATTCCCGAGGACATAGGCTTTCAGGACCCGGGCATGCGAAATGCCCTGATACCGTTTGCCCGTAACCTTTCACCGGCGACTTGCGTGACTGACGGTATGGCATTCGTTCAATGGCTGGAACAGCAGAATGCGGTTGATCCATCGAAGAAGATGGGCTCGATCGGCTATTGCATGACGGGCTCCTATTGCATGCGCCTGTCCGCGGCAATTCCCGACAAGATCGGTGCAGGTTGCTCGTTCCATGGCGGAGGACTTGTGACCGATGCCGACAACAGCCCTCACCGGCTGATTCCACAAATGAAGGCATCTTTTCTTTTGGCGATCTCTGCCAACGATGACGAACGCAGTCCGGATGAGAAGAACGTCTTGAGGGCAGCATTCGGTGATGCGGGCGTCGCTGCTGAGATAGAGGTATACGAGGGCGCGTTGCACGGCTGGTGCATTCCGGATTCTGGCGTATATCACGAAGCACAGGCGGAACGTGCCTGGAGCAGAATGCTCGAACTGTTCGAGAAGACCCTGGTCTGACGACAGAACCTAGCTTCAACATTGCATATGACGCTATGACTAACGAATGAGCAAAGCACCAGGCAACAAAAAAACTGATCGTCACTGGCAAGTCGATTGCGCTGTTGGCGACGAAGTACCGATCAATCCATGGGTGATTGTCGATCAGTAAACGATTTCGGCGCCGCCCAACCAACATCCACAAAAAAGGGGTCAGGGCCGGGCCCTGACCCCTAGGTTCAACCGATCGACCTAGCGGCCCGCAGAAACCGAGTCAGCAATACCGTTCAGGGTATCGGCCAACCCTGACTTCCGCTTACCCGTCATACCAACACCGTCGGCATTGAGGCCGGCCGCCAGTGACACAAGCTCGTCCGCCAGCGCAGTATCGTTACCGCCGCTCTCCAGCATGGAGTCCGCACTCGCGAGCGCAGCGCTCAAGTCAGCGTTCTGCGCATCGGTCAATTCTGCGTCGCGATTGAGCTGGTCGATGTAAGCACGCGCAACGACCGGCAAATCCGGCCATACGACCGGGTGCTGTGTCTGCGGATTAAATTCGCTGCCCCCGTCCGCCAGTTCTGCGGCTGCTACTTCGTTCGCCGACAGATACTCACTCGGCAGGAGCTTGAATACGTCCATACCGCGCGCGATTTCCGTGCCGTAGATCCGGCCTTCGTACCAGTACGTCGACCAGTAGCCGCCGGAAATAAGGTGCTCCTCGTGGATCGGGCCACGATCGAAGTACGCGATCTCAACTGGATTGGACGAATCTGTGAAGTCGACAAGCGACAATCCACCCTGGTACCAGGCTTGCGCGAAGATATCGCGACCGGGCACCGGTACAACCGAGCCGTTGTGCGCTACACAATTTTCTTTCTCGTCCTGCGGTGCCGGCAGCTTGTAGTAGCTGCGGAACTCGAGCTGGCCGTCAACGATGTCGTAAATCGCGTCGGCGCCCCAAGTGACCGGGTCATAAGTACGGCAACGCGGACGGCTACCGCCACCCCACTCGTCCGTAAAGATCACTTTCGTACCGTCATTATTGAATGTAGCCGAATGCCAGTAGGCGAATCCAGGATCGACTACTTCATCAATGCGCGTCGGATTAAACGGATCCGAAATGTCGAAGATGATGCCGTTGCCCGAGCACGCACCGCCAGCAATTCCTTGCGACGGGAATACCGTGATGTCGTGGCACTGGTTGGTCATACGGGATTCCTGCGTTTCATCTCCATGGTCGCCGCCCTGCCACAGGCCAGCAAGCCTGCCGCTTTCTTCATCGGCAAAAACCGCGGGGCTGGAAACGATGCGCGAACGGTGCGGTGCGGCAACCGGAATCTCGATGATGTCGATGCGGAACAGCGACGTGCGTTCATCCGGTGAAACATTGCAACCCTCAAGTTCTTCACCATCACGCACAGATCCGGTGCCCGAGTTAAAGACGATAATCTTTTCGTCGTCTGCAGAAACGATTGAATGCGTATGCGAGCCACGACAGGTCTGTACCTGTCCGACCTGGCGCGGGCGACGGAGGTCACTAATGTCAAAGATACGAATACCGCGGAAACGCTCTTCACTGATGTCCTCGGCGATGCCCTGCAGGCCGCAGTCGATGCGACCGCGCGTCTGCTCTACCGACATGATCAGCAAGTCACCGGCGATGGATACATCACCCTGCCCACCTGGGCAAACGACCGAACTGAAGTGCTCCGGAATTCCGTCCGCATCGAGCTGGTAAACGTTGAAGCCGTGGTAGCTGCCAGTAACCATCTTATCATCCGCGAATGCCATGTCCGTATTCGAAAAACTGAGGAGCGGTGAACGCTCACCCCACTCAGTACCCTCGTTGTCCTGGTTATCGGCATCTTCGTCCGCATTCTCATTTGAATCAGGAACCGGTTTTGCAGGAGGCAAGTCCATCGGGTTTTCCGGATCGAAGAAGCCCGGCGGTTTTGGCAGGAATGCAAGCAGTTCCATATTCATGATCGCCTGACCCGCGTCCAGGAAGCCAGCTGACAGTCCAGCGCGCGGATCAGTCGACAGGCTCGCAAGCATCCCGTTCATGCGCTCGATTTCCTGCGACTGGTCATTGGTCACGTCGTTGACGAACTGAAACAGAACAGGATCGTAGGCAGAACCGGATTGTTCAAGAAGATCCTCAACCATCGTCACGGCGCCCTCATGATGGGCGATCATCAGGGTCAGGAAGAGCCTGTCGAACTCGCTTCCTTCGAGTTCTGCGAGCCGTGCCATATCCTCGGAGCTCGCCATACCGGCTATTTCGTGTGACATATGCATAGCGGAGTGCGCAGTCGCTTCCGGCACTGCCTCCCCTCGGTCCCTGAGCCAGCCTGTCATGAACTCGATCTCGTCGACTTGTGACGCGTCAATGCGTCCGGCCACATCACGGAGTGCCTGGGTGTTGGTTCGGTCGGCGGCGAGTTCCGACATCTGCACAGCCTGGTTGTGGTGAGGAATCATGCCCTGCATGAATTTGACGTCATCCGGCGAATAGCTGTTGCCTGCGATTTCGATCGCCTCTTCGGCGCTCAGGTCACGCACATCTTCGCCGGGTGCGCCCGGTAGGACGATCGGAACATTCTGGGCCATCGCGAGACCAGCATAAGTAAAAGTAATAAGACCAAATACGGCGCGCGCAATGCGGCGCATGAGGATTTTAGGCGTAACAGACATTGGATTGGTCCCTTTCAGAGTCTTTTATTTGTTTGGGCTGGAAGGCCCATCTTGCTGCCCATAATTTACCAGATTGCCAATCCCAAAGGGTGGCAAATCCCGATCTGCTAAGGCAGTCTGAGACACGGGCTGTCGCCGGGAATCTGCCGGAATGGCAGCCAATCACGGTCGGTCGGCATGAAAGTGAATTCTCTGGTCCTGCGCCCGCTAGGGGCTCGGCGTAAGCTCGAGCGTCGCGATCTTCTGGTCGAAGTTCAGGTTGCCGGTCCAGATCTCCTGAACCGGCAGCACTACCCCAACGAGCGCAACCTCTTCGCTTGGCATCAATGTAAGCGGCGCAACAATGTCACTGCCAGCAACGTTGAGTAATCGCCAGCTAATATCAACATCCGCAGAAGTAATCGTG
This sequence comes from Woeseiaceae bacterium, assembly GCA_029243005.1. Taxonomy (GTDB): domain Bacteria; phylum Pseudomonadota; class Gammaproteobacteria; order Steroidobacterales; family Woeseiaceae; genus SZUA-117. Next base: position 4,001 of record JAQWSV010000051.1, on the reverse strand, counting down.
GCATTAAAGCTGACCTGTGCCGCAGCGCCGTTCGTTATCCGAAAATAATTGGCGCCGTACACCATGGCATCCAGTTCCAAGTCTGACGGGATGTCGGCGGCATCGACGTCCGTCACGGCGACCGTTCTCGGCCATTCCGCACCCTTCGTAAAATGCGCGCCGTCATCCTGATCTGCAACAAACCATCGCCATTGCATGAACTCGGCTACGCTGTCGTCGAGGGTGACGCCACGCTCAGTCAACAAGACATTGCGAAGCGCATCTAAATAGTCGGGCCGCGCGTCGCCAACATTACTGCGCGTGCCGCGCCAGATCCGTGCATAAAAGCCAGGGTCGCCTGGAAAAAAGCGGTCGTACAGGTAATGCAGGTACATCGCCGCGGCATAGGTGTACCAGGTGGCACCAAAGTCATCGTAAAACAACGACCATTGCGGATTGTTCTGGAAGTCGCGAATCTCGAAGAACCAGTCATTTTCGTCCGGATACACGAGCGCCTCTGAGAATGTCGCGCCGGCTTCGTAGTGTTGCCCATCCTCAGTCCAGTCGTCACTGGCCTGTAACGCATGATTGAACTCATGCGCCATGTAGGTATCGAGTAGCACCCCGCCGGTGGCCCCACTGACATCGATAGCCATGTAGGTTGTCCAGTCTGTGTGCGGCGTTGCCGGATTCGTGCTAATGCCGGACACAAACGCGCCGTCAATGCCCGGCCAGATAAAGACGTCGTAGCTGCCATCCGGTCCGCACTCTCCCTGATCGTCAAGCGGCGCAGTGAAGCCGAGCATGTCGACTTGCACTGACCATGACTCCTCGAGCAGCGCGATCATTTCCAGCGCCTTAGCCTCGTCAACCGTTCGCTGGTAGTGGACCATCAGTGGCCGCAGGCTGGACGACGAACCTAGCGGCCAGTGCTCCGTATCGGTGCAGGGATCAGCACTACCGGGCACGGCACCACAATACTCCACCGTGTCGTTGCACGCGACGGGTGGCGTTGGCGGTGCGGGCGGCACTGGATGGGCAGCACTGCCGCCGCCCTCTCCACAAGCCGTGAGCGCAGTGCAAGTCAACAGCAGCGAGATAGTGCGCGAAACCAGGGCCAAGTTGTTTCTGATTCTCAATTGAACTCCGGCGTGCGGGTCATTGTCGTCCAGCTTCTACCTGCTGTCAGGCCCGCCCACACCTCATGGTCGGAAATTGCGAACCGCAGCTCTATCGATTCGTGCAATAGGTCATGGCCGAGATTCTGCACATGGCCTTCGATTTAGATTTCGACGGTATTGGTCATCTCGATTCCTGACTCGCCATCGAGCGCTTCCAAGAAAGCGAGCAGTGCAGCTGAGAACAGAACGAGAGATATGGCTTTTGGATTCATTAATGCTTGCCTATCAATCGCTAGACGTCGTTTAAGCCACTAATCGCATGCATTGGAACCGACACTCCTGTTCATATCAGTTAGTTACGCTAGTCTTACCCATGCCGGATGCATCTTTTTTGCATGTTACATTGTTCCGGTTAGCGGCGCGGCACTCACTGTGTCGCACCAAACATTAGGATGACAAGTTGACACCAGCGTCCTATAGAAACAAGTAGATACAGAATCACCGCTTTCCAAGCTGTTGATTGCGCGATCCGATTCCCTAATCACTTGTTGTAACTTTCGACATACTGACCCGGCGGTAAAATCCACTACTATGATTCCCTTCTCGCGACCTGACCTACCAAACGGAACACCAAACTTGGGTGGCCAGAACAACCCTTCTTTAAGGCCTTTCTCCGTCGCTGGACTCGCACTTCTGTGTACGTGCGCGCTGATTGCAACTCCGGTACCTGCACAGGATCAAGATCAGTCAACGATCACCTACGATGCAATCTACTTCGAGCAATTCAATCCCGTCACGCTCGAGGACATGATTCGCTTTATTCCGGGTGGCGCAGCTGTTCTTCGAGGTGGCGGAAACAACAACCGCGGTTTTGGCGCTAATGACGTACAGGTCCTGATAGACGGTCGGCGAATGTCTGGCAAAGCCAACAACATGAACACCAACCTGTCGAGAATTCAGGCCGCGCAGGTTGAGAGGATCGAACTGATCCGCGGCAATGCAGAAGGCCTGGACATTCGCAATGAAGGAACTATCTACAATGTGATCCTCCGTGAAGGAGGAACTGATTCATCTACCCGGTTCATCGAAGTCGGCGCCACCGCGGTTCATGACATGAAACTGGAACCATCTGTTCTGGTTTCCTACAACGCTAATCGAGGCGCGATGACATCAAGTCTGAGCTATCAATATGAAACGAAACCGCGGCTTGAAAGAACGGACGAAAACGTTTTGGAGCCGGACCGCACGCCAAGGGAATTCCGCGCCCAGGATGTAAAAAGGGATCGAGCGAGCCATAGATTAACGGGCACGCTGGGTTACGAATTCCAGGGGGGCACAACCTTAAACCTCAACGCGCTCTATTCGGACAATTCAAGCAGGCAGGACAGGCTGGAGGACCAATTTTTTTTCGGCCCGGACAATTCGCTGGTCCCATCCGCGATCGAAGTTGGCGACATTCGCTCTGAGAACCAGCGTTTTGAAATCGGCGGCGACCTCGAAATCGATGCAGGACGAATCGGCCGCCTCAAGACACTCTTCGTCGTCAACCGATCTGAACATGACGATTCGATCGTGCAGGATGAGATCGAGAATGGCGTACCAACGCGCCTGTTCTCAAGCATCGCCGATTACGACCAGGGCGAGAACATTTTGCGGTCGACGATGACCAGCAACTTCGGACGCCATACCTGGGACTACGGCGTAGAGGGGGCCTTTAACACGCTGGACAAGAGCTTCGCTTTCAACGGCGACCCGCTCGAAAACGCTGTCGTCGAGGAAGATCGCTACGACATCTTCGTTACCTACAGCACTCCGCTGTCGGACAAGCTCAACCTGCAGGCTGCCCTCACGGAAGAACTATCGACTATCTACCAGAACCGGGATGGCGTGACCAACGAACGAGATTTTCAGTATCTCAAGCCGCGACTGGAGCTCCGTTACGACCAGACCGCGTCCAACCAGTTTCGGCTGCTGGCAGAGCGTACTGTCAGCCAGCTGAATCTCAACGACTTTGTTGCCAGCCGTAACGTCGATGATGACACGATCAATTTCGGCAACCCGAACCTGGTACCGGAAAAGACCTGGACCTATTCGCTGGGCTACGAACGGCGTTTTGCCGATGACGGAGGCTCGCTTGAGCTGGAAGTAGTTTACGAGGACATCTCCGATCACATCGACAAAATTCTGATCGGGACGGATGATTCCGGCATAGGCAATATCGGATACGCGCAGAAGCTTAACTTTAATCTCGATCTCACAACCCGATTTGGCTTCATCGGTGCGCCAAATGCGTTGCTGACGTTCTCATATACCTATGATGACAATGAGGTCACGGACCCTTTCACAGGCGAGAAGCGGCGGATAAAGAACTCCACCCCGCACTATTTCCGCGTCAATTACCGCCATGACTTAGAAAACACGGATTTCGCTTATGGCATCGCCATGCACCGCCGCACCTATCGCGAACGGCAGGATGTCTCCCTGTACGAGTTAATTAAGCATCAGGCCCACCTCGGCTATGTTTTTGCCGAATATACTTTCACCGAGAATGTAAAGATGCGCTTTCAGGCGACGCATAACATGAATCGCGACGCACGCTCTCGCGATAAAACGATTTACGATGGGAATATCGCCAACGGCGTTGTCGAGAGAATCGACCACCAGTACTGGATTGTCGTCCCCGATTACGTCCTGAGTTTGCAAGCAACGTTTTGATTTGATTTTGGCAAGGCACCAGAGCGGCTCGGACTCCCTCTGTTGGCATTTGCTAGACTCAATGCATGCATAACACAAAGACAAGAGCCACCCTGCGAACCGCCACCGCACTAGTTTTCTTTTCAGGCGCAACTACCTGTCTCGCCCAGATAGAGAGCCCAGGTTATTGCGACATAGAAGCCGTAA
>JAQWSV010000258.1 GCA_029243005.1 Woeseiaceae bacterium | reverse complement strand
TAGCAGATCATGTCCGTCAGCTTGTAGCGAGTGGACAGCCAGCCCATCAGGTAAATGCCCATGACACCACCTAGGTTAAAAAGGAAGAATGCCTGGCGCCCAGCGGTCGCATCGAATCCCGAGTCCTCCATCAATGCCGGTATCCAGCTCATCAGGAAGTACAGTGTGCTGAAGCAAAGCAGGAATGCCGTCCATAACGTCAAGGTGACTTTGCGGTGATCCTTTTCGAGCAGTTTTTTCATGCCGCCGACCATCCCTCCCCGGGCGGTCTTGTCTTCTTCGATCACCGTCGGCATTGCGTCCAGTAATTCCTTACCGAGTTTCCGGAGAATTGCGTTGATGCGTTCAAGTGCATCGTCCGGTCGGCGTTGGAACAGGTATTTAAGGGATTCCGGGATCAGCAGCCAGGCAACAAAAACCATGGACAAGGTCAGGACACCGCCAAACCAGAACATCCCGCGCCACCCGTACTCGGGCATGATCATGCCGGCTATGACAGAGGTCATCATCGCGCCCATTGGATACCCTGATGTAACGACTGCTACAGACAACGCCTTGTATTTGTCCGGGCTGTATTCAGCTGCCAGCGCCGCTTGGCAGGCCAGCATCGCGCCGGCGCCTAGTCCGCTGATGAATCGCAGTATGATAAATTCGGTCAGTGTCGTAGCCGTTGCCGTGAAGATAATCGAGACGCCGATGAGCGCTACCGAAATGATGATCATCTTGCGGCGACCAATGATGTCCGAGATGGGCGCAAGGAACATTGCACCTCCCATCATCCCTGCCAGTGCGAAGCTGAAGATCCAGCCAAGCCGGTCGGGAGTTAGGTTCAGATCTGTCGAAACGGCGCTCGCGACCACCGCCATGGCCGTGATATCGAAGCCGTCGAGCATGTTGAAGAAAAGGCACAATCCAACGACCAGGAGCTGCTGGGCGGTAACCCCGCCGCGGTCGATTACATCATGCGACAGATTATCGCTAGTCCCTGAATTTGAGGACATTCGTCGACCCCGATTGGTTTTATTCGTTATGGATCAGGCGCTGGATAATCCGGTATGTTTCCCGGCCGCACACCCAAAGCTCTGGCTGAGCGTATCCTTTGCGGCGTCCGCAGGCAATTCCTCGAGCTCCGTCGCCATCGTGTCATGCCAACCGTTAGTGCCCCGAATCGCTCCTAGATACCTGCCAGCACCGAATCGAATTCGAACGTCTGCCGGTGATGTCAGGAAGCAATATCAAAGCTGGCAACACAGACACCAACAGCGAATATCGGTAATTCGGCCGTGTAGAACTCGAGATTGCCCGGTCCACAAGCGGCGGCGGCTGCAGCAATGTAGGTACGGATTTCGAAGCCGCCCTGCCCCGCTTCGGCATAGGTATCGACGTCCGAGTAACTCAGCAGTGCCTCCTTGTCCTGACGCACCAGGCGATCGAGGAATTCCCGGTCCCAGTCTTGGTTGATCTTTCCGGAGTCCGGCGTCGCCGGCCAGTGCGATATACCGCCTGTGCCAACCAGGGCAACCTTTTCCGAGACTGAGTCGCAGGCCCGGCGCAATGCCTCGCCGAATGCCCACGCCCGGTGCAGCGGCGTAAGCGGTGGTCCCTGACAATTGATATTCACGGGAATGATTGGCAGGTCGTACCTCGGTGTCAGAAAATTCAACGGCACC
>JAQWSV010000242.1 GCA_029243005.1 Woeseiaceae bacterium | reverse complement strand
CTTCGTCGTCGAGCGCGCCGCGCATGATGAGCCACATGACCAGTTCAATGCCCTCCGACCCGGCCTCACGCATGTACTCGATGTGTGGCATGTTGGCTAGTCCTTGGGGATCCGTGACGATGCGATCGAGAAAATCCCTATCGAATTCCTGATTGATCAGGCCGGCACGTGGTCCCTGCAACTGATGGCTCATACCACCCGTTCCCCAGATCTGTACATCGAGGTCGTCGTCATAGTCGTCGATGGCGCGGCGAATCGCCTTGCCCAGCTCGAAGCAGCGCCGGCCGGATGGCGGCGGATAAACAACGACGTTAACGGCAAACGGGATAACCTTGCATGGCCAGGCCTCGGGCTGCCCGAACATGAGTGATAACGGCACGGTCAGTCCATGGTCGACCGTCATTTCATTGATCGTCGTGAGGTCGAACTCATCCTGGATGACCTGCTGACGCACATGCCAGGCAAGATCAGGACGGCCGATTACGTCGGGCACCGGTCTTGCGCCCCAGCCTTCATCTGTTGGCGCGAACGATTCTCCGCAGCCGATCGCGAACGTCGGTATTAGCTCGAGGCCGAAGGTCGACGCGTGATCGTTGTAGACGAGGAAGACTACGTCGGGTGGGTTGTTGGCAATCCACTGACGGGAAAACTCGTAACCCTCGAACAAGGGTGTCCAGTACGGCTCGCTGGTTTTTCCAAGATCCATGGCTGCTCCGATGGCAGGTACATGCGATGTAGCGACACCCGCAGTTATCCTAGCCATCGTCCCACTCCTTCATATAGCGATTACCCTCCGGTGAACGTCCGCCGTCCAGCATCATCTCGCGATATGCTTCGCGAGACATCCCTGTCATCGACGCTGCAGCTTGTTCGAACGAATGTTCGTCAGTGAAAAAAAGTTTTGCGAAGAAATAAACGTTACCGCCCAGCGCAAGAATCCGGTTGTAATCGCGCTCGAGAACGGCTGTCTTCTGTTCCTCCTTCATCGACCACTCGTCTAAATAGGCGCGTTCGTCAGCACGAAAGCGTTCACGGTTTTCTGCCTGCATCAGCGACATGCAAAACTGGTTAAGCCAGTAGCCTCGTCGCGCAACCGCCGAATCGAACACGATCGTTCCCGGGATATCGGCATAGGGTTTTTCGCTTGCCATCAGGTTGCCTCCTCGGGCCAGTAAAGTCGCATCGGATTATCGATGAGTAATTGTTGCTGCAGTCTTTCGTTGACAGCAATGGCCAGTACGTAATCGACCAGCTTGCCGTCGTCCGGCATATGCGATTTGAGATTGGGATGCGGCCAGTCCGTCCCCCACAGCACTCGGTCCGGAAAAGTCTCAACCAGGTGCCTGGCGAATGGTACGACATCATCGTAGCCTGGTGGGCCGGCCAAGGTCAGGCGATCGGGGCAACTGACTTTCGTCCACATGTTTTCGTTCTCGGTGAGCATCTGCACGAACAGCTCGAACGCATTGTCGTAGATGTCCCGGGAGACATCGGGTCGTCCCATGTGGTCGAAGACGATTGTGCCGGGGAGCCCCTCCAGGAAGCATCGGAGGGTCGCCAGGTCCTGCGATTCAATGTAGATCACCAGATGCCAGCCCATTGACTGTATGCGCTCGCCGATGGCCAGGAGTTCGTTATGGGGCAGTACATCGACCAGGCGACGCACGAAATTAAAGCGGGCGCCCCGGACACCGGCGTCATGTAGTGCCTGCAGCTGTTCGTCGGACATGTCATTCGACACGGTGGCTACGCCACGAGCGAGGCCGTTCGAATTCTCCAGCGCATCCAAGAGCGCGCGATTGTCCGTACCGTGACAGGTCGCTTGCACAATCACGTTACGGGTAAATCCAAGGTGATCTCGCAGCGCCCAGAGAGTTTCCTTGGGTGCATCGCACGGTGTGTACTTGCGAGTCGCCGCGTAGGGAAACGTCGCGCCAGGTCCGAATACGTGACAATGTGCGTCTACAGCACCCGGGGGCAGTGCAAACGAGGGTTTCGACGGGTTCGGGTCAAACTCGAGCCAGCCGTCATCCATTTGAAAGCCTGCCGCCGTCATCGTCCCTGAGCTTTTAAATGTGTGTCGAGACGCGGAAACACCCGTCGTGCATTCAGCTCGAAGACCTTGCGGCGATCATCGTCAGGCAGGTTCAGCGCGTCGACATAGCGTTTCGTATCGTCGAAGTGATGGCCTGTCTCGGGGTCGATGCCGCGAACGGCGCCAACCATTTCCGATGCGAAAAGAACGTTGTCTACATTGATGACGTCGAATAGCAGGTCAATACCCGGCCGGTGATACACGCAGGTATCGAAAAAGACGTTTTTCATGACGTGCTCAGACAATGCAGGCTTCTTGAGCATATCTGCCAAACCTCGGTATCGTCCCCAGTGATAGGGTACAGCGCCACCGCCATGAGGAATAATCAGTCGCAGGTCCGGGAAGTCTGCAAAAAGGTTGCCCTGTAACAGTTGCATGAACGCGGTCGTGTCCGCATTGATATAATGCGCGCCCGTCGCATGAAAGCAGGGATTGCAACTTGCCGATACGTGAATCATAGCTGGCACATCGAGCGCGACCAGTTTTTCGTATAACGGATACCAGTAGCGGTCGGTCAACGGGGGCGACGTCCAGTGTCCACCGGACGGGTCGGGGCTCAGGTTGCAGCCAACAAATCCAAGATCGGTGACTGCGCGGTCGAGTTCGGCGATGGAACCGTCGAGAGACTCGCCTGCAACTTGTGGCAATTGTGCGCTTCCCACGAAATGATCGGGATAGAGATCAACGACCCGTCGGATCAGGTCATTGTTCGCCCGGGCCCAGTGCACAGACGTCTTCGTGTCACCAATATGGTGTCCCATGGCAGATGCACGTGGTGAAAAGATCGTGAGATCTGCTCCACGTTCGCGCAGCAACTTCAGCTGGTTCTGCTCAATGCTTTCACGAATGGCATCGTCGCTGATGTCGGCAGGTGAAGGGCGTGGCAGTGATGGGTCTTCGAGACGGGCGAGCTGCGCCTCCCTGAACGCCTGATGTCCTGACGGTGCCGTTGTGTAATGGCCGTGACTGTCGATGATCAGCATGAATCAGTCCTCGCTATCGACGTAGCACAGGCCTTTTTCCGTGAGCCGATCGCGCATGTCGTAGATGTCCAGGCCGAGTTCGCCCGCCGCGAAACGAGCGCGTTTTTCCTCTTCGCCCGCGACACGCGTCCGTGCCTTCTCCAATACTTCGGGGGCGCTGGCGCGGGATACGATGACGACACCATCGTCGTCTGCTATGACGATATCACCAGGCGTCACTTGCTGACCGGCGCAATTGATCGTCGTGTTGACGTTGGCGAGTGTCTCCTTGACGGTGCCTTGCGCACAGACAGCGGCAGACCAGACCGGGAACTGCATCTCTGTCAGGGTCGCGATATCGCGCACGCCGGCGTCGATGATCAGTCCGTGTACGCCGCGCGCCTGCAGTGAGGTGGCCAGTAAATCACCGAAATATCCATCACGACATTCTTCTGTGGGAGCAACGACGAGAATATCGCCTGTCTGGCATTGCTCCACCGCGACGTGAATCATCCAGTTATCGCCCGGAGTCACCTCACAGGTGATCGCGGTGCCTGCAACAGAAGCGGGACGATAGATAGGTCGCAGCCTCTCGTGCATCAAACCGGTCTGATCCTGCGCCTCGTGCACGGTCGCGACACCAAGGTCGGCGAAGGCATCGGTGCAGGCCTGTGCGGTCCGGTCAACATTCGTCACAACGACAGCCATGGTTTCCCCCGGTTTCGGCAGTCTCTCAGGAAAGACTGATTCTTACGCATCCGTTTCGACATTGTAGTCTACAGCGGGAGGCCGACGTAGTTCTCTGCAAGGTTTCTCTGTGCGGTCTCACTGTTCGCAAGGTAGTCGAGTTCAGCCTGCTGTAGCCGCCTTTCAAAGTCGCTGTCGTCCGGAAAGCGGTGTAACAGGCGCGTCAGTTGCCAGGAGAATCGCTCGGATTTCCAGACGCGCGCCAGTGCGCGATCCGAATAGCCGTCGAGTCCGTTCGCCGAGCCTTTGTCGAACCACTCAATCAAAGCATCGGACAGGTAGGCGACATCGGAGGCGGCTAGGTTAAGGCCTTTGGCACCTGTTGGCGGTACGATGTGTGCAGCGTCTCCCGCCAGGAACAGACTGCCATAGCGCATGGGTTCAAACACGAATGAGCGCAACTGCGCGATCGACTTCTCGATGGCAGGGCCGCGAGTGATGCTCGGCGCGACTTCCGGCCCCAATCGGATCGCAAGTTCATCCCAGAAGCGTTCGTCGGGCCACGCGTCTAGGTCTTCGTCGATCGGAACCTGGAGGTAATAGCGGCTGCGTTTCATCGATCGCATGGATGCCAGGGCAAAACCGCGCGGGTGATTGGCGTAGACGACTTCTTCATGGCACGGCGGTACATCAGCGAGGAGTCCGAGCCAGCCGAACGGGTAGGTCAGTTCGTAGCTCTGGCTGGCACTGGCCGGAATGGATCCTCGGCTCGGCCCATGGTAGCCGTCGCAGCCGACGACAAACCGTGCATCGATGCGTTCGGTTTCGCTGTTTGCAAGAAAAGTCACGTAGGGCGTGTCCGAGTTAATGTTGTTTATTGTCAGGGAGTCGACCCCCCACACGATCGGCAGATCGCGTTCGGTTGATGCCTCAATCAGGTCGCGTGTCACTTCCGTCTGGCCATATACCATGACTTGACGGCCAGTCAGCCCATTGATATCGATGTGAATAAGTCGGTCATTGGCGACGATGTTGACGCCGCTATGCAGCAAGCCCTCATCCTTCATTCGGCCATCGATATTCAGGCGTTCGAGGAGGTTGGTGGTTGTGTCTTCGAGGACACCGGCACGGATTCGGGCTTCAATATGGGCGCGGGTCTGGCGCTCGACAATTACAGCTTCGATTCCGGCCAAGCGTAGCAAATGACCGAGCATCAGGCCGGCCGGCCCGCTACCAATGATGACGACGTCGGTTTTCACGGGGCGTTTGTCACCACTGTTCTTTGCTTGCAGTCAGTCATTGCATCGGAATGTCCACAGAATTGTCAGACTACGATATCAGACTGCATGATTGTTCACCGCCGACCGCGATGCCGGCTGATTCGCTAACCAAGCTTTTCGATAATCTTCAGGATTTTCGCGGCAGTGGGCCGCAGGCCAGTTCCAACACATCGGGTCCACCGGGCTCTCGAATAGAGACAGCCTGCATCAAATCTTTCATAATTGTCAGACCGGCGCAGCATTGGCTGCGTGAGATACCAATAACAAAGGTAAACCCTGCGTGACCGCTAATCCCGTACTCTGGGCGCCGGACCCTGCGAGGTCTGGGCAAAGCGCGATGTTCCAGTTCATGACATCGCTCGGCTTCGATCGCTACGCCGATTTTCATTGCTGGTCGATCGAAAACGTGCCGGCGTTCTGGGAGGCGCTGGTGGAATATACCGACGTCAAATTCGCGACGAATGCCTCTGCAACCCTCTTACAGCCAGGCGATATGACGACAGCGACGTTTTTTGCCGGCGCCGAGCTTTCGTTTCCCGAACATGTACTGAGGCACGAAGGTGACCGAGCCGCAATTGTCTTCCGCGGCGAAAATGGCGAACGGCGCGAATTCAGTTTCGACGCACTTCGCTTTCAAGTCGCGGCGATCGCGGCCGGGCTGAAAGGGCTCGGTGTCAAGAAGGGCGATCGGGTCGCCGCTTTTATGCCCAATTGCCCGGAAGCGATCATTGCGATGCTTGCCGCCACGAGCCTCGGCGCTATCTGGTCGTCTTGTTCGCCAGACTTTGGGATCAACGGTGTTGTGGATCGATTCGGCCAGATTACCCCCAAGGTTCTCTTCGCTGCCGATGGCTACACATACAATGGCAAGCAGCATGATTCACTCGGTCCGGTTCGAGGCATCCTGGAACGGATCGACAGTATTGAATCGACGGTCGTTGTGTCGTTTCTCGGCAAATCTTCCAGTGTGGAAGGCCTGAGGGGCGGTATTGCGTGGCATGATCTCGGTGTGCCTGGCGCGCCGCTCGAGTTTCTTGCAACGGAATTCGATCACCCGCTCTACATCATGTACTCGTCGGGAACGACAGGTGTACCAAAATGTATCGTGCATGGCGTTGGCGGAACGCTCGTCCAACATCTCAAGGAACATCGGCTGCATTGCAACATCGAACCCGAGGACCGGCTGTTCTTTTTCACGACCTGCGGCTGGATGATGTGGAACTGGCTGGTCAGTGGCCTGACCGTTGGCGCAACGATTTACCTATATGACGGATCGCCATTCGCCGAAGACGGTCGCGTCCTTTGGCGTCTGGCCGCCGAGGAGAAACTGACGGCTTTTGGCAGCGGCGCAAAATTCTTTTCGTCTATAGAGAAGGCGG
>JAQWSV010000229.1 GCA_029243005.1 Woeseiaceae bacterium | reverse complement strand
CTGACGATTTGTTCTAAGCCTGCTATGCATCGAACCAGGGTTGATTTTCCCGATCCTGATGGGCCAACAAAAACCACGAACTCACCATCTTGTATTTCCAAGTCAACACTATGTAGTGCGGTGAAGGCACCATATTTTTTTGTCACTTGGGCGGCGGTCACCGTTGCCATTTAGGGTTCCTTCGCCGTGCTGAAGGCGTTCGCAGGAATACCTTCGAGGCTTTCTATATCAAAATCCGGTGAGATAGAGAGTGGACCTGTTTCGATAATGCCCGTGCGAACCCGTATGGTTGGGATTCCAGCCGCATGGCCAGCCGCGATATCAGTCATGATCTGATCCCCAAGCATGAACGTAGATTGTCGATCTGTTCCGAGTTTTGAGAGTGCCGTAGTGACAAGATCAGGTTCAGGCTTGCCGATGATAATGGGCGTGACCCCAGACGCTATTTCAATAGCGTTCAGTATTGCGCCTGCACCTGGCTCAAACCCGCCGGCCGTGGGCAGCATAGTGTCCGGATTGGTTCCAATGAAATGCGCCCCCCCCAACAGAGCAGTTTGGGCTCTTGCCAGTTTTGCGTACGTAAAGCTGCGGTCCAGGCCGGCGATCACCGCGCCAACATCTTCATCAACGACTTCGAAATTGCGGTCTGCTACCGCACGCACCAATGCTGGCTCACCAATGACCATTACGCGGGATCTGGTTTCAAGCAAATCACTAAGCCGGTCAGCGGCGACTGCGCTGGTAGTAATGATACGGGCAGGGTCGGCAGGTATACCCATTGCGTTCAGCTTATCGCTGAATTCTTCCGCTGATTTCGTCGAATTGTTCGTAACAAATGCGTAGGGGAGTCCGATATTATTCCAGCGTTGAAATGCTCGAACGGCGGATTCGATCGGCTCATCGCCGCGATAGGTGACACCATCCAAATCGCTGATAATGCCGGATATTTTAGGCCAGTTAGTCTTAAGTCTATCAATCACTCATCACCATCCCGCCATTCACATGCAGCACCTGACCAGTGATATACGAACTTGCCTCTGATGCCAAAAACACTGCAGCACCGACAATGTCCTGTGGTTGGCCGATACGTCCAAGCGGAATACGCCCGCTATGCCGTGCCTCGGTTTCTTCAGCTGGTCGATCATGCAGCGGTGTGTGAATGATTCCTGGTGCAATCGCGTTAACGGTGACGCCCTGTGGCGCCGTCTCATAAGCGAGGAGCTGCGTCAGGTCATGCACGATTGCCTTTGAGTAGCAGTAATCCGCACCGCCAGCCTGATAGTTTAGAATGGCCCCCCGCGAGGAAATCGACGAGCCGATATTGATGATGCGCCCGCCACTTTTCTTCATTGAGTCCTGATAAACAAGGCGCGTTAAATTCAACACAGCTTCGGTGTTTACTGAAAGAGTGAGTTGAATCTTCTTACGATCGCCGTCAATCAATCGCTCGCCCGATTTGACCCCGGCGTTGTTCACCAGGATGTCTACCGGGCCAAAGCGCGCGCGAGCTTGAGCAAGTACCTCGTCTATCGCGCTAGCATCGGATACGTCCAAAGCGATCGGCATAACACTGTCATTGCCTTGCATAGCGGCTGCAACGGGCTCTGGGTCCAAGTCTGCCGCAATGACGTTGGCAGATGCCTCCACGAACCCTTTGACGAGAGCTAATCCTATACCTCCAGACGCACCAGTGACCAATACCGTTTTTCCAGCCAGATCAAAAATTTGCATTCTTCAGAGCTCCATTTTCGGTGAGAAAATGCCTAACCTCTTGTTCAGTGGGCATGGATGTTTGCGCTCCTTTGCGCGTGACGCAAAGACTTGCGGTGGCAACAGCAAAGCATAGCGAGTCTTCTATCTCCATTCCGCGCGCGACCGACACGGCAAGTGCGCCGTTAAAAGCATCACCGGCCGCAGTTGTATCTACAGCGTCTACCGAAAAGGCCTTCTGGTGGATGCGGCGCTCGGCATCTAGGTAGACAACGCCATTGGCCCCGAGCGTGATGGCAACAGCGCTTATGCCGCTATCGTGGAGATACCTCGCAGCCTCGAAAGCTTGGTCGGCCGATGAGACCTGAAGCCCAGTCAGTTCTTCGGCTTCGGTTTCATTGGGAGTAATGATGTCGATAAGTTTGCAGTCTGCCGTAGTTAGTTTAGCGCGTACCGGCGCAGGGTTGAAAATCAGGAAACGGTCTCCTTTGTTCTCAAAAGCGGCCCGGCAGGTTTCGGCGGGCAGTCCCATCTCGACGACCATAACGGCATCTTCTGGTACGTCTTGCAGCGCCGCAAGCACATCATCTGGACTAAACTGCTCGTTGGCCCCGGCATCAATGCCCATCATATTGGTGCCGTCGGGAGCGACAAGAATGAGGGCCTTGCCTGACGTCGTACCCGGTTTTCGACAGAATTTACTGGTTTGTATTCCAAATTCTGCCAGGCCATTCATCAGGCTGTCCGCCGCGTTGTCTTCTCCCAACATCGTTGCAAAATAAGGCGCGCCGCCCAGACGAGCAGCGGCCACCGCCTGGTTGGCACCTTTCCCGCCCCCAAATTCCTCGATCGTGCCCATCAAACTTTGGCCAACGGACGGCAAGGCTTTGGAATAACAAATGATGTCAAGGTTCGTGGTGCCAATGAAAATCAACGGCCGCATCATTTCAGGGCTCCAAAGGTCAGTCCGCGCTCAAGATGACGCTGCCCGAGTATGATTAACCCGATCGGTACGATCATCGAAATCACTAAACCGGCAGATACGACTGGATAGAAACTGATACCTGGGTTCAGAAGCTTGAGGAGAGCTACGGGGACGGGCGTTTTGTCAGCCGTCAGGATCAACCCGAGTGCAAAGTTATGCCACGCCAATAGAAACACCAGAAGCGAGGCACCAACAAGACCGGTTCTGAGAAGCGGCAACACGACCTGCAGCATAATCTGAGGACGTTTCGCTCCGCAGATGGCCGCAGCTTCCTCAATTTCAACAGGTATGTCTTCCACATAAGAGCGGCATAGCCAGATAATCATCGGTAGGGTTATAAGTTGGTAAACCCAGATCATCCCCAAATAACTGTCGTACAAACCAATCACCTGAAAGAACTGGAAAATTGGAATGACCACCAGGAGCACAGGAGCAAAGCGAAAGCCGAGAACAAAGAACGCCAGGTCTTCCTTGCCCCGAAAGTTGTATCTTGCCAGTGCATATCCTGCCGGAACACCTGCGACTAAGGACAACAGAACTGCGCCAACCGAAATGACCAAGCTGTTGATGACTGGCTTGAAAAACTCGACTTTTAGTGTTCCATAGTTTGTGGCTTCAGCATCTGCGATATCAAAAAGTACCTTGTAATTCTCAAGCGTGGAATCGAAAACGAATACTGGCGGGTACGCATTTATGTCGGCTGCTTCCTTAAATGAGTTCATAACGATCCAGACAATCGGGAACGCCATAACGAAAACAACCGCGAGGATCAAAATATTCAGGACGAGGGATGTCAGCTTGCCTTGCAACATCAACTCACCCTGTCACGAGTGTACCGCCAGAGCTTGACCATAACTAAGGCGCTGACCAATACGACCAACCAATTCATAATCATAATGGCCGCCCCACGCCCGAATTGAAGGTTCTGAAAAGCCGTGAAATAGGCTGAGATTGAAAGGACATTCGTCGCATTGCCAGGACCACCTTGTGTCGTTCCGAAAATGATGTCGAACTGGTTGAGCGAGTCGATCAATCTGAAGAGCGCTGCTAGGATAATGTAGGGCAGCACCATTGGAAGTTCTATCCTGAAGAACAAGCCCCACGCCTTGGCGCCGTTCATTCGTGCCGCCTCTAAAATCTCCGGTGATATCCCTCGTAGCCCGGCAAATATGATGAGCGCAAAGAATGGCGTATATGTCCACACATCAATAAAAACGACTGCAAGCAACGCTGTATCTGCCTTGGAGATCCAGCTGAAGTTGTCGACTCCGATGAAACCCAGGAAATAGTTAAGAACGCCGGATTCGGGATTCATCATGGTGGTCCACATCAACGCTACCGAAAGCGGGGGTAGGACCAATGGAAGCAACATGACGGGGCGGCACCAGTTTGCAAGCAATGCTTTCGTGTTGAAGAGTTTTGCAATGGCGAGACCGAGAACGGCTTCGCAAGCAACCGCCGTGAAGGCAAAAGTGGTTGTCAGTGAAACCGAGTCCCAAAAACGCCCTCGGCCAAATAGGTATGCATAATTACCGAAGCCCTCGAAATCCACACGTGTCCGACCAAACCGCATGTCTGTCAAAGATTGATAGAAGCCCCAGAAAAGCATCAGGACAAAGCCGCCAAGGATTAAAATAGCTGGCAAAATGGAGATAAGAAGAAAAGTGCGATTCGATCTACTCTTTTTGACTCCTTCGTTCACCATGTCGATTGTTCTATGCGGCAATCAGAAATACGGGGAAATTATTCCAACTCTTCACGGATTTCGTCCGCCAATTCAGACAGTCGCTCTTCCACGTCTTCACCCCCTACCATGTCTTGCATGGCCACAGCCCAGGCATTGATCGCGGTGCCAAAACCGTAGCGCGGCGTGAACAATAGTGAGCTCTTGGCGAGAACTGTGTTGAACGTATCGTAGAAGTTGTTGAATTCAGGCTGTTTGGCGTAGTCGATCCACGCCGGGTTTTCCCAAGTGGAAGTTCGCGGCGAGTTCACCAGTTTTCCATCGGTCGCGCCGCGCACATTCATCTCTTTGGATGTGGCCCACTGCATGAAATACCAGGCTGCGCCTTTGTTCTCTGAAGCACTATTTATCGCCAGCGACCAGGCAAAGATATTGGAAGCGAACTCGGCTTCGCCCGGGGCGGTCAATGGCGGCGCGAAAGCAATTTTTCCGGATGCATCAGACGCGCCTTTGATGTTGTTCCAAAAACCGAACATGTTGGCGTCCATGGCCATCGCAGTTTTACCGGAAGAAAGGCCATCAACTACCTGATACCAGTTGTCATTCGCCCAGCTATCAGGCGCGCAGGTTTGAATCATTTCCACATAGTCTTTGTGGAAGCGGATCGAGTCTGCGCTGTCCAACCCTGTATCAAGATCTTCACCGGAACCGACAAAGTCGCTAACACCATAAGAACGAGCGATTGAAATTGGTGCTGTGTGGATCGATGACCAGAATCGAACACCACGCACTGCCATTGGCGTGATGCTGGGGTCAGACTTAGTGATCTGCTTACAGGCGGTGGTCAAATCAGTAAGTGTGCGGGGCGGTTCAACACCTAAGCGGTCCAAAATATCTGTCCTGTACATCAGCTGCACGGTTTCGAAGGCGTGTGGAATGGCCCAGATCTCACCGTCCGGTGTATCGATGATTTTTTCCTCTTCAACATTCCAGGTCCATGCCCGCCGAAGTGCTGGGAAGATATCTTCATAATCGTAATCAGGACTGGTCATCGATGGGTCTTCGAGAAACTCTTTCAGAGGCGTTAATTGCCCGGCAGGGGTTACATCCCACGAAGGCTGAATCCCGGTACCGACGACATCCCAATCCGTTGAGCCGGAGCTCAATTGAATATTTAGCTTCCCCCAATAAGTGTCGTCGGGATAAAGCTCAGGTTTGACCTTAATGCCCGTTAGCTCTTCGAATTCGTTGAGATACGCGACGACGGCATCCGCATAGGGGTGAATGTCATAGGCCCAGGTAATTTCTATGCCTTCGTATTTGCGCCAGTCAAAATCTTCCGCGAGCACATTGCTTGTTGTAAGTACACCAGCGGTTAAAGCCAAGGCAACGGCATGCTTTTTCATGGTCTCCTCCCAACTAGATTGAGTTCTAGCGCCGCCAAAAACGCCGAAAAAATTACGATAGCACAGTGAACAATGATTCATCCTGGGTCGGCGTGTGCTGCAGCTTTGGCATCCTCGACGGCCAAATAAGCGGATACGATTGCGGGCCCGATGGTGATTCCTGCGCCGGGGTATATACCTGCCATCATCGAGGTTGCGTCGTTGCCGCACGCATAGAGACCTGGGATCGGACTATCATCTTCTTTCAGCACACGCGCTTTTTCGTCCGTCTTCAACCCAGACGCTGTACCTAATGTCCCTGGGACGATTCGAAGTGCGATAAAGGGACCTTTTTTAATCTCGCCCAGATTAGGATTCTTCAGTCCTAGGCTTGGATCCCCTAATGTCCGGTTGAAGGCGGACTCGCCACGACCAAAATCCGGATCCTGCCCCGAGTGAACGTTCTGATTGTGTTGGTTCACCGTGGCCTCAAGAGCACCTGGATTGATGTTGATTTTCTCTGCCAGCGCTGCAAGGGTCTCCCCGCGTTGGATATAGCCGTGTCGAAGGTAACTGCCGAGGCTGGGAGTCCAAGGCCAGGGTAGAATAGCTCCCATGCCGCGCTTCTTTACGAAAGCTTCTTCGCAAATAAAGAAGAAACGCTCATCATCGGGATAACCATGGTCAAAAAGGCCGACGCAAATATCATGGTACGAATTTGACTCATTCACAAACCTTTTACCATTTGGGTCTATTGCGATGACGCCCGGACGACCTCGGTCAAGCCATCCATAGGGGACGATGGCGGTCGATCCATCCTTTTCCTTTAGTCGCGACACCGGAGTCCAGAATCCGGGGCTGGATACATTCAAATCAAGCATCCCGCCGGCCTTGCGCGCAGCATTGATGCCATCGCCCTGGTTATCGGCTACACACAATGTGACGTCATGCTGGTGCTTGGCGCCCATCTTGGCCCGCAATTCGGGATTGGCGGCGAATCCTCCGGTGGCCAGGATCACGCCATACCGGGCTTGGACGCGAGTGTCGGAGCCTTTATAAGAAACGACGGCACCGGTTGCCCGGTCATTCTCAACAATCAGCTCTTTCATCGGGCAATTGGTCGCCAGTTCTGCTTTAAACTCTCGCAAACTCAACAAGGCTGCGGCCAGAAACGCATTTCCGCCGCTCAATTCAGTGCCTCGTGAGAACTTCAAACGATCCATCAAATAACGGCTGACGCGGCGCAGTACATGCAACAGGGCCGTGGCCGACTGTAGCGGTTTCAGGAAATACTTGATCTCGCTTGATGTGATCATCATGCCACCCAGCACCACACGGATCGGGTCTCCAATGAGATCAAAGTCCTTCCCCAACCGACGCCCATCA
Organism: Woeseiaceae bacterium; assembly: GCA_029243005.1. Classification (GTDB taxonomy): domain Bacteria; phylum Pseudomonadota; class Gammaproteobacteria; order Steroidobacterales; family Woeseiaceae; genus SZUA-117. The sequence goes on along the minus strand of JAQWSV010000229.1, from coordinate 2,703 downwards.
AACGGTGCCGGACTCAAAGCCCGCCCTTTATCAACAGCGCCAGGACGATTTGAATGATAGTCCGGAGCGCTGGCTAACTCGAACTTTACCTGCGAATGTTTCTCGATCGCCTGCACCGCTTTTGGGCCATTCTTGAGATAAGCATCAACCTTATCCTCGTTATAATAATTGCCCAATTCGCCACGCAAATACGTCCGCACCTGATCGAGCGAATCATCAATTCCGGCCGCAATGGCATGATCAGAGCAGGGCACCCAAATCATTGCATTCGATAGTGCAGTGGTGCCACCAATCTTGGACGCTCTTTCACACAGCATCACTGAATATCCAGCTGATGTCCCATACAGTGCTGCACAGATACCAGCGGCGCCACTACCGATGATCAAGAAGTCCGTAGTTATGTCATTGCTCATCGGGTTTACTTTTTCGAGAAGGGAATAGACTTGAAGTCTTCGGTAATTGTCTTCACGGCGCGCTCTATAGGAATACGCTCAATGGACGACGCGCCGACGAAACCCACGCACTGGGTGTCCTTATAAACTCGACGTGTGTCTTCGGGCGACGCTATCTTGCCGCCATGACACAGGAATATCGGCGCATGACCGGCTGCTGTAACGGCGTCTATCATCTCAGAAATCTGGCGTATTTCTTCGTCGACCTTAGTCTCGGTCTCGTACCCTACAAGCCCGCCGCTCGTAGCACCGACGTGAGGCACTAAACAATCGACGCTTTTTTCTGCCACATCAATTGCGTCCTGCACTGTTGCCACATACGCCATCGAAAAGATGTCACGTGCGGCGGCCCGTTCGATCAGCTCAACCTCGCGGCTCCAGCCAAGACCCACACTTTCTCTGCGCTTGCGCCAGCGCTCACCCATAGTCGAAATAGTGGGATAATTGATGACGCCCGAGAATCCGGCTGCCTGGAAATCATCCAGTAGCTGATCCAGATTCAATCGTGTCGGATCCCAGGCTTCGATACCACCAACTAGGGGTGTGTCGGATACCACATTGCGAATCTCGGCTGCCATGTCGATCGTTATGGAGTTGGAGTCGCCGATTCGACTCGTTGGCAGTCCCATCAATCGCGACCGGCCAGTGCTGTATACAATCAGCAGGTCTGCGCCGCCGAGTGCCGCAGATTTCGCAATCAAGCCGCAGCTGGTGCCCGCCGCTAGAATAGGACGATCGGCTCCGCTTTCAGCCGCCAGTCGTTCAAGTATATTTTGTCGGGAAAAATTCTTCATGCGGACTCACTGAGTTGTGCAATCATCCAGTCGGCGCAGAGCGCTCCGAATTCGGGATCATTGATATGGAAATCTGACTCCAGGACAGGTATGTCTGCCCTGAGAGTCTGCTGCATCGCATCGCGCCACGACACATTGGCGACAGGGTCGTGAAAGGGCTTGCCTGGGCGATCGTAATCCGAAACGCCTCGCGCGGGCCAGAAGATAGCCACCGGCCCCACAGATCGGTTTAGGCGGTCCGCCGTTTGGTACGCAATCTTTGCAGTTTCGTCCGGGATTGTACGCACGAGGGTGGTCATAGGGGTGTGTCGGTATGTGGTGCGGTCAGAAAGATGCTTTGGAATCGATTCTGGCGGACCAAAATTTGCCATATCAACTGCTCCTGGTGCTATCGCCTGGGGAATGCCAACAGCACCTGCTGCCGTCAGGCGACCTTCCCCAGCACTGGCTGTAGCATCCAATAGCAGGTCGGCCATTTCCGTTGTTGTCAGGTCGATCACGCCGTCAAATTCACCCTTGGCGATAAGAGATTCCATGCTGCGCCCTCCAGCACCATTCGCCGGAAAGACGATGACATTCACATCAGAACCTTCGAGGCGAGACATGACAGATTGAACTGCTGGTGTGGTGACGCCAAAGGCCGTGACAGCAACCGTCTTTCCGGGTCGACTAACATCTTCTGCCCATTCCAATCCGCATAGCATGTTTGCTGCATTGATCAATACGGCGTTTGTAAACCTATTTATCCCCATCAGGTCTACAATTGTTGGCAGCAGTATGGTGTCTGATGTGGTTGCGATCTCCGCCAGCAGCGCTGGTCGAGCACTCGTAACAAGCAACTTTGGGAATCCATAGGGCAGATCGCAAGTGATTTGATGAAAGACACCAGCGCCCTTACCACCACCAACCCCCGCGATTGCAGAAATTTCTCCTGCTTTAAACATTTCGTTAACGATGGCAGTTGCACCAACTGCCATCGCGCTAAGTGCTTCCGCTGGTCCATCCACATCGACGGGAGTTTTGGTCCTACTTGCGACGGACTTGCGTGTTACGTCCCCAGGAAACTCTGGAGACCCAGCCGTCCCGACATCCATGACACAAACTGAGCGGCCACGTGCATCAAGTTGTTCCTTGAGAAATGTGACCTCATCCCCCTTGGAATCGAGGGTAGCGACAAGTAAGACTTTCCCGTTGGGTTCGTGCATTCATTTCTCGAGAGGATGAACTAACTCAAATTTTCTCATGTCGCGCTTCTCAAGTAACTGTTGAATATTGGTTTCATTGGAAATCATTGTGCGATGGCGTCACTCTGCACGCGCGGTGACGATACCCTGTGCCCGACACTCATTACATCCGGCTGTCCCGTAGGCGATCGAGAATATCGCAGAGCGCTGGTTCGACGTTGGCTGCGACGGTTAATTGTTTGCCGAAGTCCATGTAGTGACGTTCATTACCGT
>JAQWSV010000294.1 GCA_029243005.1 Woeseiaceae bacterium | reverse complement strand
TGTGTATCTGTGCATGGTGCAAACCGGCTTGGATCCAATTCATTGCTGGATCTTGTAGTGTTCGGCCGTTCGGCGGCTCACCATTGTGCTGGCACGATGAAGCCGGGTGCTCGACACAAGGAGTTGCTGGCGGACGCGGGACAGAACAGTGTCGAACGAATCGATACCCTGCGTAACGCGGATGGTTCGCGAGGCACGGCCGAGATTCGCTTGGAGATGCAGCGCATCATGCAGGATCATGCTGCCGTATTCCGAACCGGCGAATCGCTGGACGAAGGTGTCGAAAAACTTAAGACCACCTACGAAAGTTTTGCGGATGTATCCGTCTCGGACCGCTCAATGATTTGGAATACCGACCTCATTGAAACCCTCGAGCTAGAAAACCTCTTGCAGAACGCACGCACGACAATCGAGTCCGCGGCTCAGCGCCTGGAAAGTCGCGGTGCACATGCGCGTGAAGATTATCCGGAGCGCGATGACGAGCAATGGATGAAACATACTCTGTCCTGGCTTGCCGATGACGGCGCAGTTTCTTTCGGTGATCGTCCGGTGCATGCCGAAACGTTGACCGACGACGTTGAAGCAATTCCGCCGAAAGCGCGGGTGTACTAAGGAGTCTTCGTTGGCTGAATTCAAGTTGCCACCCAATTCGCGTATCAAGAAGGGAAAGCACTTTGCGGCCGACAGTAGAGCCAGCAATGTGCGGCGATTCGTCGTCTATCGTTTCGACCCGGACAGCGGAGAAAACCCGCGCATGGATACCTATGAGGTCGAAATGGATCATTGCGGGCCGATGGTTCTGGACGCGCTGATCAAGATCAAGAACGAGATTGATCCGACGCTGACGTTTCGACGTTCCTGCCGTGAGGGTATTTGCGGTTCCTGCGCCATGAATGTGGATGGTCGCAATACGCTGGCCTGCACCGTCTCCTCCGAGAGCGTCAATGGCGACGTCAAAATCTATCCGCTGCCGCACATGGGCATCGTGAAGGATCTCGTTCCGGACCTGACCAATTTCTATGCGCAATACGCGTCGATCAAGCCCTGGTTGCAGACTCGGACACCCGCACCGCCGGACAGTGTACGGTTGCAGAGCTAGGAAGAGCAGGAGCGCATCGATGAGCCGGCGGCGTGCAGCCTTTGCGCGTGTTGTTCAACCAGTTGTCCGAGTTACTGGTGGAATAGCGACCGCTACTTGGGTCCGGCTGCTTTGCTTGCCGCCTATCGATGGTTGGTCGACAGCCGCGACGAGGCGACCGGCGAGCGGCTTGATGATCTCGAGGACCCATTCCGGCTGTATCGTTGTCATACGATCATGAACTGCACTAATACCTGTCCCAAGAATCTGAATCCGGCGAGGGCGATCGCCGAAACCAAGAAAATGCTGGCCGAAAGACGGCATTGACGAGCGCGCGCGTCAGGTTCGAGCAAGCGATCGTGCCGTCAGTACAGAGCACCCCGGATTCCTGATGTGCGATAACAAACTCAAATGGCAGTGCAGACGGGGAATGCGTGAGCTCGATGTCCTGCTGATCGGCTGGTTTAATTCACACTACGAGGCCGTAGACGATGCGGAAAGATCTGCATTTCGCCGGCTATTGTCGCTTCCGGACCCGGAACTGGCCAGCTATCTTTTGGCAGGGGAGATAGCCATCGATCCGGGAATCGCACGTGTCGTCGACAGCATTCGGGCTAGCCCTGCGCATTGAGCAGACCGGCCGGCAGATCGTCTGCCGGAGAGGTATCATTTTGATGCTGACCGGGATGGCGCTCATCCTGTCGCTGCCTTTCGCGACAAGCTTGCGTATAGCGTTTCTGTTGATCTGGCTGGTCTACTGTGGCCTGACACTCTGTCGTCTGGCCATTGCGTGGCGACAAGTGGCCGTCATACGGATTAACACCGAAGGTGCTGTACATATCGAGGCACCCGACGGAAGACTCGGCCTGACACCATCTGCAATACTTTGCTATAAACCTGACATGGAATCCGCCACAGGCCGTGTGAGTTCGGTAGACGGCAACCGTATTACTGTACTGGTCGACGCCCCGGTCGCCTGTCGCCGCTGTGTGGCAGGCAAGGGCTGCGGTGCGGGGTTGCTGGGTGGTAGCAGTGCATCAAGGTCTATCGATGTTGACGTTCCTGTCGATATGAAGTTAGACATCGGCGACGAGGTGACGCTGACGCTCTCTCCCCGCAGTCTGTTGCGTGCCGCAGCGTTCGCTTATGGACTACCCCTCTTGTCACTGGTCACGGCAGCAACTATCGCGAGGCTGGCGGGCGCAGGACCGAATAGTCTCATCGCGGTAGCAATGGTGATTTCGGGTCTGGCTGCCGGCATTTTCGGCAGCCGGCACATACTTAGCCAAGGTGCAGCCTGCGATCAGTTTGTGCCGACTATCACGAGCTAAACGGGTGGGGGGTACTGGCATGCGATCGCTGGTCATTTACAGCCGGGAAGGCTGCCACTTGTGCGAACAGCTGATCGAGGAACTACTGCCTATGATCAGGGGGTCGCTGGAATTGGACGTGCGGGACATCGATCGGCGGGTTGATTGGCAGGCCGCATACAATACACGTATTCCGGTGCTCGAGTTTGAGGGCAAATTTGTCTGTCAATATACACTGGACAGGCCGGCGATTCAGGCGATTGTCGCCGGGTGCGCAGAGCCATAATTCTCACAGAACGTATATACTTCGCCGCTGGCCAGACCACCCGAATCCGTATGGATCACATCCGCAATTTTTCGATCATCGCGCATATCGATCATGGCAAGTCGACCCTTGCCGATCGGTTCATCCAGCATTGCGGTGGTTTGCAGGACCGCGAGATGTTGGAGCAAGTGCTCGACTCTATGGACCTGGAGCGCGAACGCGGTATTACAATCAAGGCGCAGAGCGTATCGCTGGACTATACAGCAGCTGACGGGGCTGTTTACCAGCTCAATTTCATTGATACACCCGGGCACGTCGACTTCTCGTACGAGGTATCGCGCTCGCTCGCAGCCTGCGAAGGTGCGTTACTCGTCGTCGACGCCGCGCAGGGTGTCGAGGCGCAAAGTGTAGCCAATTGCATTACGGCCATCGATCAGGGTCTCGAGGTTCTACCCATCCTGAACAAGATTGATTTGCCGGCGTCCGACCCGGAAAAGGTGGCCAATGAGATCGAAGAGATCATTGGCATCGACGCGTCAGAAGCGATCCGGGTGAGCGCCAAAACAGGGGCCGGCGTTCCGGAACTGCTTGAATATCTCGTGCGGACAATTCCGCCACCGGCCGGAGAGCCGGACGGCCGGCTACAGGCGCTGATCATCGATTCCTGGTTCGATAATTATGTCGGCGTTGTGTCGCTGGTCAGAATCGTCAATGGCAATCTGAAGAAAGGCAGCAAGATCACCGTCATGTCGACTGGTCGTTCCTACATTGCCGATCGTGTTGGTTCATTCACGCCGAAGATGCAGGACCGAGATGGCCTGGAGACCGGCGAGGTCGGTTTTGTCATTGCAGGTATCAAGGATATTTTCGGCGCTCCCGTCGGCGATACACTGACGCTGACGTCAAGTCTGTGCGAGGAGCCTTTGCCCGGGTTCAAACAGGTTCAGCCACGGGTGTTTGCTGGCCTTTTCCCTATTCGTTCGGATGACTACGAGAATTTTCGAGAGGCGCTGCAGAAACTGCGTCTGAACGATGCAGCTCTGCATTTCGAACCTGAGACATCGGCTGCGCTCGGCTTCGGATTTCGTTGCGGATTTCTCGGTATGTTGCACATGGAGATAGTGCAAGAGCGTCTGGAAAGAGAATACGACTTGGAGCTGATCACGACTGCACCAACTGTAATCTTCGAAGTATTGCGCGGAAACGGCGATATTGAATTCGTCGACAACCCGTCGTTGTTACCCCCGATCAACGAAATTGCTGAGCTGCGTGAACCCATCATCTCCGCCAGTATCCTTGTGCCCGAGAAACACGTTGGCGCAGTGATGAAACTCTGTATCGAGAAGCGAGGCGTGCAAAAGCATATGCGATACCTCGGTGGACAAGTTTCTCTCGAATACGAACTGCCCCTAGCGGAGGTTGTCCTGGATTTCTTCGACAGGTTGAAATCGGTCAGTCGCGGATTCGCTTCTTTCGATTATCATTTCGAGCGATTCGAGGCGGCGCCGCTCGTACGCCTGGACATGTTGATCAACAAAGAGCGTGTCGACGCATTGTCGATTATTGTGCACCGTGCCAAGGCGCATTCGCGAGGCCGAGACCTCGTAGACCGGATGCGGGAGTTGATTCCACGACAGATGTTCGACGTTGCAATTCAAGCCGCCATTGGCGGTCAGATCATCGCGCGTAGTACAGTGAGAGCATTACGTAAAAACGTTACCGCGAAGTGTTATGGCGGTGACGTGTCGAGGAAACGAAAGCTCCTGGAAAAACAGAAAGCGGGCAAGAAGCGCATGAAGCAGATTGGGTCTGTGGAGATCCCGCAGGAAGCTTTTCTCGCTGTGTTGCGTGTAGACAAGTAAGAGGCTGCAATTGAGCATTAACCTAGCATTGATTCTGAGTATCCTGACCGCTGTAACGGGTGTCGTCGTTCTGTTCAATCGCTTCTACTACGAAGAAAAGATCGGTGCCACGGGTGACGGTAATGCCGTTGTCGACACAGTGATCGAGTATTCTCGTTCTTTCTTTCCTGTCCTGCTTTTTGTTCTGATCGTACGTTCGTTCGTTTTTGAGCCGTTTCGCATTCCGTCAGGCTCGATGATTCCGACGTTAATTGACGGTGATTATATTTTCGTCAAGAAGTACACCTATGGCTTACGCTGGCCGGTTATCGAGAAGAAGTTCTATCACACAGGTTCCCCGGAACGTGGTGATGTCGTCGTTTTTCGATTGCCATCGAATCCGAATATTAACTACATCAAGCGTGTGGTCGGGCTGCCCGGCGATATCATCGCCTACGACAACGCCCGGTTGACGATAAACGGAAACCTGATGCGTCTGTCGGCGTATCCAGACATCGAAACCGAAGTACGCGGCTATTTTTTCAACGAGACCCTGGATCAGCGCGAACATGCCATTCGCCACAGTGTCGATGTACTGTCAGCTGCCTCGACGCGACCCGGGGTTCGAATTTTCGAGGTACCGGCTGGTCATTACTTCATGATGGGCGACAATCGCGACAACAGTCAGGACAGCCGGTTTATCGGCGCCATTCCCGAAACGCACCTAGTCGGTGAGGCCGTTCGGATCTGGATGCACATGGACGGGATCGAATGGCCGACCTGGGACCGTATTGGCACGAAGATTCAATAATGTAGTGCAAGTTACTGATTTAAAAGTTAATATTGCGCCTAATTTTATGGATTAATACGCTTTTCAGGCACTTATTGAGATTCGGAGTGGATGCAATGAACGGTTCTGGCTATCTAAGACTAAGCCCAACTTGCGAAAGAGGCATGACGACCCTCGGTTTCCTGATCCTAGTGTCTTTCATCGGCCTGTTTGTATTCGCTGCCATTCGCCTGACTCCGGTGTACCTGAACTACGTCAAGGTGGCTGGCGTTCTCGACGGTGTCTATGACGAATTCGACAATCAGAATCCCACGCGTCGCGCTATCCGGACCTCGATCAACCGACGATTCGAGATTGAGAGTGTCAGTGTCATCTCCAGCCGGGAGATCGAGGTTAAGGCAGATAGCGGCGGTTTTCTGGTGGTTGCGCAGTATGACCACACGACGCCGTTTATCGCCAACATCAATTTTACAGTCCAGTTCGACAAGGAAGTCCTCGTTCGACGATAAACCGTCGATTTCTCTGGTTTTTAACGTCCCGGCGGCCTGTTGAGGCACGCCAAAAGCTCTATAATCGTTCGCCCGAACGTTCAGATCCAACACATGTAGGGCGAATACGCGTGCAAGAAGCGGCTACCTGGCTGAAGCAAACACTGGACTATGAGTTTGAAGACAGTGACCTGTTACAACGGGCGCTGACTCATCGCAGTGCGTCCGGTCGCAACAATGAGCGTCTCGAATTCCTAGGCGATTCGGTGCTGCAACTGGTCGTGTCGGAACTCGTGTTCGATGAACGGAGAGGCGCGAGTGAGGGACGTCTGAGTCGCCTGCGTTCGACACTTGTCAAGGATCAGACTCTGAGTGAAATTTCAGCGGAACTGGGTCTAGGTAAATACTTGGTGCTGGGTTCCGGTGAAAAGAAGTCTGGTGGGTATCGGCGATTATCGATACTGGCTGATGCACTCGAAGCATTGTTTGGCGCGGTTTACCTCGACCGGGGCTTTGATGCGGCGCGGCGGGTGATTTACAACGCGTTCGGTGAGCGGGTACGGGACTTGCCCGAGGAAGGTGAACTACGGGATCCGAAATCTCTATTGCAGGAATACCTGCAAGGAAGGCATTTGCCACTGCCGGTCTACTCGATGGAGAAAGTGAGTGGCAAAGCGCACAAGCAGTTTTTCGAAGTCAGCTGTACCACTACGAAACCGGAACTGAAAACCGCGGGCAGTGGTTCAACGCGCCGGGACGCGGAACAACAAGCGGCCGTCGCCATGCTCGCCGTTGTCGAGAAAGAACTTGGCTGAGTCTCTATTTTGTTGTGGATTCGTCGCAGTCGTTGGTCGCCCCAATGTCGGGAAGTCGACTCTCGTCAATACGGTGCTCGGCACCAAGATAAGTATCGTCACTGCCAAGCCACAGACGACGCGGCACCGTATTCTCGGTGTGGATACCCACGGGGATTACCAGGCGATTTACGTGGATACGCCAGGTATTCATCGCCAGGCAGGGAAGGTGATGAATCGTATGATGAACAGGACGGCAGCCAATGCACTTGTCGACGCAGATGTGGTCTTCTTTATGACGGAAGCCGGCAAGTGGACCGATGAAGATCAGGATGTGTTGGAGCGGCTGGCCGACGTCAATGCCCCTGTCATCGCCTTGCTGAACAAAGTCGATAAAGTGCATCCGAAAGAAGCGCTGTTCGATGCGCTCTCGACGATGTCAGGCCGGAAAGACTTTGTCGAAGTCATCCCGGTTTCGGCACGGAAGCGTGACGACGTTGAGAAGTTGAAGCAACTGGTCAGTGCTTACCTCCCGGAATCGGACCCCCTGTTCCCTGAAGGCATGATTACGGATCGCAGCGAGAAGTTTCTCGCGGCGGAAGTCATTCGAGAGAAACTCACCGTGACATTGCGCCAAGAAGTTCCCTACGGGCTGACTGTGCAAATCGAGCGATTCGAACGCGACGAACATGGCATTGCCATTCACGCGGTGATCTGGGTGGAGCGCGACAGCCAGAAAGGCATCGTCGTTGGCAAGGGAGGTGCCCAACTCAAGAAGGTCGGTCGCGCCGCGCGCCTCGAACTTAAGCCGCAATTTGGGCAGCCCGTGCATCTCGAGCTGTGGGTCAAGGTTAAGGACAACTGGGCGGATAGTGAAAAAGACTTACTCCGACTTGGGTTCGATAAGCCATGACGGCCAGCCGCCGCGTGTACCAGGAGGCTGCCTGGGTTTTGCACCACCGGCCATTCAGGGATTCGAGCCGCATTCTCGATGTATTCAGTCGTGATCACGGTCGGCTTGCGCTGGTCGCGCGCGGCAGCCGTTCCGGCAAGTCCCGATTGAAGGGTGTGCTGCGGCCCTTCCTGCCTCTGCAGCTGTCGTGGGTCATTCGATCGGACATGGGGACGTTGACCGGTGCGGAAATGAATGGTCCGCCGATATCCCTGGCCGGTGATGCATTGATGTCTGGCTACTACGTCAACGAATTAATGCTCAATCTGTTGCATCGACATGATCCTCAGCCTGAAGTGTTTACGGCCTATGAATCGGCGATCGCAGCATTGAACGGTGCGACCGGCTTGGCCGCCGTCCTCCGACGGTTCGAGATGGATGTGCTGTCGCTGCTTGGCTATGCGTTGAATCTCGATCATGATACGCGGAGCGGGGAGGCCATAAGCCAGGACGCGACCTATGAGTACAAGGTTGAGCAAGGTCCCGTTGCCGTCACTGGCAGGGAGGGCCCCATGGTCTTTAATGGTCGCGAGCTCCATGCGATCGCGCAGTTCGAATTCGGGGATCCTGCCGTGCTGAGTGCGGCAGGCAGATTGTTGCGCCAAGTGATCGCCTGGCACCTTGATGGCAAGGAATTACAAAGCCGCAAGGTGCTTCGCGAGATGCGCAGCGGCAGTATGGAGAAAGGACAGGTAACTGGATGAAAGAGCAGCACCTGGGGGTCAATGTGGATCATGTCGCCACGGTGCGGCAGGCGCGCGGGACGGACTATCCGGACCCGGTGCACGCCGCATTGCTTGCCGAGAAGGCCGGTGCAGACAGTATTACGCTGCATTTGCGCGAGGATCGGCGACATATCCAGGATCACGACCTGCTGCGCCTGGCCGACGTCATGCAGACGCACATCAACCTGGAGATGGCAGTCACCGATGAGATGATTGGCATTGCCGGCGATATAGGGCCCCAGGACTGTTGCCTGGTGCCGGAAAAGCGGGAGGAGTTAACGACGGAAGGTGGGCTCGATGTCGCCGGACAGCGCGACAAGGTTGGTCGGGCCGTAGAGCGACTGAAGGCGGTAGGCATTCGGGTATCGCTGTTTATCGATCCGGACCCTGAACAACTGAATGCGGCGAGGGACGTGGGTGCGTCGGTGAACAGCCTGTCCGGCAGTGGCCCCCAGCTGACGGGGGAGGAACTGGCGCTGCTGACCCTTTCGGGTGGCATGACGGATGCCGAAGTGACCAC
>JAQWSV010000209.1 GCA_029243005.1 Woeseiaceae bacterium | reverse complement strand
TGTGCGCTACACAGACGCAGGTAGTGACTTGTTTTTGCTGAGCTCGTCGGACGAGTCCGTCAGGCAGTTGACGACAACACCGGCGAGCGAGGAATTCCCTGTCTGGTCGCCCGACGGCTCGAAAATCGCCTTCCTGGCCGTGAAGGGCGATGAAATATCCCTGCAGGTAATGGATATGGTGACCGAGACCGTAACTTTGTCGGTCACGGACATCGCCAATCCTATTTCCTGGTCCGGCGACTCGGGTTTTCTTGTAACGACCAAAGATGATGGCGACTCGCGGGGCTTGTGGACCTATTCGCTGGCCGACGGAGTTCAGGCGCCCGTATCGACACGAGCCTCCGGGGACGCTTATGCGACCTGGTCACCAACTGCTGAAAGACTTGCTTTTGAGTCCACGCGAGATGGTAATCCCGAGATATATGCGGCGAATGTAGACGGCAGTGACATTGCACGGCTGACAGAAAATGACGTGCTGGATGAATGGCCACAGTGGTCGAATGACGGTCAGTACATCGCATACGCATCAGGTGTCGAGGGCGATAAAGATGTCTGGGTCATGCGTGCCGATGGGTCGGACAGGCGGCAGCTGACACAGGGATTGTTGTTCGGCGATGCGTATCCAAGCTGGTCGCCTGACGATTCAAGCCTGATGATTACAGTTTCATCGGCCGGTGGCGAAATGATGCTGGTGGAAGTCGACCTGGCGAGTGGGGCGACGCGGGAACTTGTGAGTGGTGCGGCTGCGGACTGGCGTGCGGCAGGTGTGGGCGTTAGGAAATAGACGAGGTATTAGATATGAAAAATTTCAGAACCATTTTATTGGCATTCAGTTTGTTGCTGTGTTCAACAGCAAGCGCGTCAAGCGCAAATACGGATTGGGCGATTTCCTGCAGTATTCGCTCGGACAAATTTGATTATGTTCTCCCTGACGCCATGCGCGACAACGGCATCGAAATGTGGATCGTAATTGACAAGGGTCGCGGCACAGAACCATTGGCGAGGGATTTTACCGAAGCCAGCAGTAACGGTTACGGACTGTTCGTGTTCACGGACCGCGGCGACGATCGAATCGAACGCGCGAATCTCGGCCGGGGAGAAGATGAGGTCAAGTCCTGTGAAGTGTATGACCTGTATGGTGACCCGAATGATATTGGCGAATTCGTAAGAGCGCGTGATCCACAGGCGATTGCTGTCAATTTCACAACAGATACTGAGTTGTTTCCTATGGAAGGCCGGCATCTGTCGGACGGAATCTCGCACACGGATTTCAAGAACCTGCAGGCTGCACTGGGGGAGCCGTATGCTTCAAGACTGGTCTCAGCCGAGAAACTGATTGCTCACTGGCGCGGGCGTCGCGTCGGGTTGGAATTGGTCGAATTTTCTGCCATTGCTGAGATAACCCGGAAACTACTGGATCGAGCACTCTCGAACGAAGTTGTCACTCCAGGTAAAACGACGCTTGGAGACGTAATGTGGTGGTTGGAAGAGCAACGCAAGCAGCAGGGCCTTGCATCGGGGTGGGATCCGACGATTTATCTCAGTCCACCCGACGGAAATGAAATCGCCAACACGCACCGCGTTATTCAGCGCGGCGACATTATTCAAATTGACTATGGGCTTGGCCGTAATAATTTCTTTACCGATATAAAGCGTTTTGCCTACGTCTTGAAAGACGATGAGCAGGATTTACCGGATTGGGTCCGGGATGGATTCGAGAACTCACGAATAGTTCGTAAGATGATTCGCAATAGCGTGACCTCTGGTGGCTTGGGACGACCTAAGCTCGAACTATTAAAACAACGCGTTGCCGAAATGGGCTTCGTCTATACCGAAGACGAACAGCCGTCGGATGTCGATGGCGTTGAAGTGAATATTGGTATGCATGCGGCGGGGAATCTTGGCCACGACGCAGGCGGTGCATTGTTTCAGATCTTTCCGACGCGCACCGACTACGAAATTCAGCCATACAGCATTATTTCTCTCGAGTTCATCGTTTTCACACCAACGCGAGAATGGCGTGGCAACAAACTGCCGGTAAATATCGAAGAAAACGTGCTGGTAACGCCGCATGGAATCGAATGGCTGCATGTGCCCCAGCAACGGCCGAGAATCATTCGCTGACCGGGAATTTGAGATGAACAGGATGCTGCGAATACTACGATTAATGCTGATTGGCAGCGGATTGCTGGTGTTCCCGACTGCCGGGGTAACGGACGATGCTGGGACTGCTCAGGGTGAACATTTGCGAAATATCTTGCCGATGCGCCAGCGCGTTCAGGTCATGGAGGATTGGTGGAAGCGTAAGAAGCAAATTGTGTTGCCGCAGATTATGCGAGAACAGTCGGTAGAAATGTGGATAGTGCGCAATGACGAGGCTGACAAGTATTATAACAATGAAGGTCCGGTCTATACGTCGCTTCTACCAGCAAATCACGAAGGAATGACGACTCCAAGTAAGTACGCATCCGTCGGAAGTCAGCAGGTTCCCCGTTTTATGTTATTTCACGACAATGGTGACAATGTCGATTACATAGAGCCGCGTAGTTATGAGCACATTGGTGAACTGGTCACCAATCTTGAGCCGTCCAGAATAGCGATCGGTAAACACAATAACGCGGCCATGCTCGACGCGCTTGGAGAACGATTCAGCAAGAGAACGATCGATAGCTGGACGCTTGGCGTCCGCTGGCTTGAAACGATTTTGCCGGAGCAGGTGACGGCGTATCGAGATGTACAGGGAATAGCAAACGATTTAATTGCGGAAGGATTTTCCAACGTGTCGATCACGCCTGGTGTCACGACCACCGATGATCTCAACTGGTGGTTTCGTCAGCGCATGCTGGATCTTGATATAGAGTATGAGAATCACCCGAGTATTCGAGTGCAACGACGTCCATCTCATATTAAGAAGTATCCGCACGACGCTGCGGAATTTGTGAACGGAAGGGTGGGTAACGGAAGCAATGTTACGATTCAGCGCGGCGATATCGTCAGCATAGACTCGGATATTTTCATGCTGGGTCTGGTGACGGATTCGCATCAGCATGCCTATATTCTGGACGAAGGTGAGCGGGACGTTCCGGGCGAATTGCAGTTGGCGCTCGAAATTGTCAATACAATGCAGGACCGGTTTGCCAAGGAGTTTGTCATTGGCAGAACGGGCCGGGAAATAGCAGCAATCTCCGAGAAAATAGAAACTCCCGAGCGTGTTGTTGAAACCGATATAGCGTTTCATCCTCCACCAATGTTCCTACGACGATTTTTACTCGGAGGGTACATGTTCTCGCACAAAACCTACGTTGCGGGGATGACCTCCGGCCCGGGTTACTATCCGACTTCTATTGTTTCAAACGAGCACAAACTCTATGCGAATACGCTTTACGCGTTCGAACCACATACTTGGGTGGCGGTTAGCGGCTGGGGCAAAAATGGCGTCGAGCTCGGCATGGGTCAGATCGTCGTGGTCGATGAGGCCGGCCTGCATTATCTTGATCGTTCGCAGCAGTCAGATTGGCATGTTGTGCGATGACAAGTCTCGGTGAGTGCGCCAAGTGATGTTGACGCCGAAAATTGTCGGTGAGTGGTGG
>JAQWSV010000230.1 GCA_029243005.1 Woeseiaceae bacterium | reverse complement strand
TGGCCTGGTCGGCTTTTCGCCACTCCGCATAGGACTCGAGGACGGACGGGCTGCCGGGATCGCGACTGCCACTCGACTTGGCGTCAGCAATACAATCGCACAATGCCGCTACGTCCCTCAATCCCAGGTTGAAGCCCTGGGCGGCGACCGGATGCAGTCCGTGCGCCGCATTTCCAACGACAACACTTCGACGGGCAATAAGGCCATTGGCCTTCGTCAGTGCCAGAGAATAGGCCGCGCGCTTGCCCACCTTAGAGAAGCGCCCAAGCCGGCTACCGAAGGCTGTCTGTAATCGTTCCGTAAATGCTGGGTCACCGAGTTCAAGCATTTCCCGCGCCCCATCAGGTGTCTGTATCCAGACGAATGCGACCCGATTGTCGGCGACCGGCAACATGGCGATCGGGCCATCCTCTGTAAACCGTTCGAATGCGCGATTCGCGGGCGCCTGCTCCGGCAAAAGATTGCCGATCACGGCCCACTGCTCATAGTCCACACCTCTTGCGCTGATGCCAATCATGTCCCGCACTGCGGAATTCGCACCGTCGGCGGCTACCAGCAGTCTGCCCGTGACGTCGCGGCTACCTGATGGCTCCACCAGCGTCGCCGTCGCACTCTCTCCTCCGTTCCGCACAGCGATAATACGTGCAGGGCACAGGAAATCGACGTTGTCGACCTCAGCCATCGCCTGTTGCAGGACATTCCCAAGTACGCGATTGATCACGACGTAGCCCAGCGCCTCCACGCGTTGCTCCTCGGCATCAATGTGCGCAAAGCCGAATCGACCTTTGTCAGAAACGTGAATGTGTTGAATCGGCGTGGCGGCGGCCATGATGTCGGGCCAGAGGCCCATTGCCTCGAACATACGCTGCGTACTTCTTGACAACGCTGTCGATCGATCGTCGAAGCTCGGTTGTTGCTCGGCATCGCGAGCGACAGCTTCGACAACTGCAATTCGAAAATCGAGTGGCTGCAGCGCCAGCGCCAAGCTGGTACCAACCATACCGCCGCCCACGATAATTATGTCGTAGTCTGTCCGCTGGATGGTTGCCACTCGCCTAACTCTCCATTAGCCGCTCTACATCTTCCGGTGCCTTGGCGAGCCCCTTGCTGAGGACGTCGGGACCGTTATTGGTGACTGCGACGTCATCTTCGATGCGGATACCGATATTGCGCCATTTGGCAGGCACCTTGCGACTGGCCGGAATATAGATACCCGGCTCGACGGTCGTCACCATGCCCGGCTCCAGGAAGCGCCACTCGTCGCCGACCTTATAATCGCCAACGTCGTGGACATCCATACCCAGCCAGTGGCCCGTTTTGTGCATAAAGAACTCTCGATAGGCCTCGTCCTTGATCAGCCTTTGCACCGCACCCTCGAGCAATCCGATCTTCTTGAGACCCTTCGTAATAATGCGCACCGCGGCATCATGCGGATCGTTCCAGTGATTACCCTTGACCGTCTTTTCAATCGCCGCGAGCTGCGCTTCAAGCACGATCTCGTAGACAGCTCGTTGCTCGGATGAGAATTGGCCATTCACTGGCATCGTACGAGTCACATCGGACGCATAGTAGTCGTACTCGCATCCGCAATCGACGAGCAGCAGGTCGCCATCCTTTAATTCCGCACTGTTTTCGATGTAGTGCAATGTGCAAGCATTGGCACCGCTGCCGACAATCGGCGCATAGGAGATGGTTGCATTGTGTCGACGAAATTCATGCAAATATTCCGCTTCGATTTCGTATTCGAACATGCCCGGCCTTATCGTACGCATCGCACGCTCATGGGCCTTCACTGCGATCTTTGCGGCACGTCGCATCACCGACAGTTCCGCCCTGCTCTTGTACAGGCGCATATCGTGAAGAACATGATCTAGTGCGACAAACTCGTGCGGCGTATGGATGCCCGAAGACTCACGGTTCTTTAGCGACTTCACCCATTCTGTGATGCGTTGATCGAAGTCTGAGTAGGCGCCCATCGTGTAATAGACTCGATTCCGGGTCTCCAGGAGACCGGGCAAAATATCATCGATATCGTCAATGGGAAAAGCGTCGTCAGCGTCGAAGTGCTCGACAGCACCATCTGGTCCCGAGCGCGTGCCGTCCCATTGCTCTTTTCGCTGGTCACGTTCGCGGCAGAACAGCATGTATTCGCCATTGTCGCGGCCAGGGACCAGTATCGCGACTGAATCCGGTTCGGCGAAGCCGGTCAGGTAGTAGAAATCGCTGTCCTGACGATATCGGTATTCAACGTCCCTGCTTCGCGTTCGCACCGGTGCGCCTGGCAGGATGGCGATGCCATCTTCACCTACCATTCGCATCAGGGTCTTTCGACGCTTCGCAAACTCATTCTTGTTCATAGCTGTTTGGGATAAGCCTCAGTGCAGCGTTGCGGAGTTGTCCGATAAGGACGCTTTCTCAGGTGAGCGGAAGTCGGCCAGCTCCTCATAGGTGAGTTGCGCAGCAACCCGCAAGTACTCAACCAACTCCGCGTAGGCGCTCTCCTCTTCTTCAGCATCGTCATCATCTGCCATTGCTCGCGTGATATGCAACATGTCCCTGATGATATCGGCTAATGGGTCCGCAGCCAGGCACTTCTTCAAAGACTCGCTGTGCTTCTCGGAGACCAGTCCGTGTAGGAAGCCCTCGCACCACTGGCCCATCGCTTCTGTGCGGAATGACGTGGAATCGTCATCGTCGGGCAGCAGCAACTCGAATTCAGACTGGCGCTCTACAAGCTGTCGCCAGGTACTGGCACACAGCGCATCCAGCATCGTTTCGCACTCAGCCCGCAGCGCGTTGTGCGGATCGGTTTCGCTCAGAACCTGCTCGAACCAGCGCTGTGCGCCGTCGGCTCCGGCGACGGAAAGCCGGCTGCACAATAACCCGTGTGTTTGACCGGCATTCCAACTGGAGCCGCACCGTCGAAGTGCCTCATCGAGCTCGCCGTAATAGATGGCCTGGTCTGTCATACCGGTTATTGCTATTGCTGTTCGGGGACGAATGATCCCATGTAATTTACTGCCTGACCATGCAAATGGAAGGTTTAAGTTCAGTCATGATTGATTCTGCTTCGTCCCGGTTCTATATTGCACCCATGGCTGACGAAAACAGTGCAATGTTTGAGCATGAACTGAAACGACTTGAGAAGCGTGTGGATGCTCTCGTCCAAGTGTGTGACCAGTTGCAGGATGAAAACCGCTCACTGAAACAGCGGCAGGACACCCTGACGGCTGAGCGCGCAACGTTGCTGCAAAAGAACGAACAGGTCAGGGCCCGTGTAGAAGCGATGATCGGGCGCCTGAAAGCCATGGAACAGGGCGGTTAGGCGCAGCCTGGCCCCTCAGAAGTCGATTTTAGTTAACCCTGCACCTCCCGTCAGCGCCAGCGCGGGAGTTGCGCCGGAGTACCCGAAATGACAGATATGTATGCCCATGTCAGCGTCCGCATCCTCGAGAAGGAATACCAGGTCGCCTGCCCCGCCAACGAGCGCACGGATCTGCTCGACTCTGCCGAACTTCTTAATGCGAAGATGCGTGAGATTCGCGATAGCGGAAAAGTGGTCGGCCTAGACAGGATCGCTGTCATGGCTGCACTGAACATGGCCAACGAGATGCTGCGAACCAAGGCGAAGGACGAGGCACTGGGAACCTCATTGGCCCCCCGCCTTAAAGTGCTGAATGAGCGTGTCGAGTCCATTCTCGGCAATCAGCAACTCGAGCTCTAGCGGGACTGAAACTGCCTCAGGCGGCACAATACGTCGCCAAGAATCCTCTCGTTTTGCACTTGTCTGATACACATTCAGACACCCGTTGGCACTGCCGTTTCATTGAAGGTCCGTGACTGCGAGCACGACATCTGTGTTGGGGATGCGGTAAGCTTCTATTCGGCGTCTCCTGCAGTGTTCGATACAGGCCTGGATACCTTCGACCCTAAATATTTACCTCGGGGTCGTGTACTGTCGGTAGCATTTGTGCAGGACCACATTAAGTGGAAAGCCTGTTGTTACCACGGCTGACCCCACCTGTTGCTCCGGTTCGAGAGCGACGGCCAATAACGGCACAGGCGGGAGGCGCCCTTCCTTTGCTGTGTGTCCGCACAAACGATCAAAAGAGTCCAGTCGCGTGAGTCAATCGCAAAAAGAAATTCGACAGGCTGCCCGCAATGCACGCGCGGCACTCTCTGTTGAGGAACGCGACGTACGATCACGACTCATCCGCGAAAAAGTCATCTCGGCTTCCTGGTTCCGGCATGCCAAATACATAGCGTGCTATCTTCCGAGCGCTGACGAAGTGAACACTTGGGAAATAATTGCGCGCGCATGGGCAATGAAAAAGCGCGTTTTTGCCCCGATCATCGAGAAAACTTCGCACATGCAATTCCAGGAAATCACTGCCAAAACCGAATTGCAACGAAATCGATTCGGGCTTTTCGAGCCCAATGACGGCGAAATGGTCAGCGCGCGCATGCTCGATGTTGTACTCGCTCCGCTCGTCGCATTTGACAACAAAAACAATCGCGTCGGCATGGGCGGCGGCTATTTTGATCGCACATTCTCTTTCCTAAAGCATCGTAATGCATGGACACGCCCCAAAATTATCGGACTCGCCTTCGCTTGTCAGAAAGTAGAGGAAATTTCGCCAAACCCTTGGGATATACAGCTTTTCTGTGTAGTAACAGACTAATTGATCGAAGTTTCCACGCAAAAACTGCCGACAATACGGGAAATTCTATCTTCGCTGCCGTCTGACGCCCGAACCAATCAAAAGGAATTGCGCAGATTTCACAGACCAGTTATTTCTGACGCGATGTTCGCGGTATTCGCAGCGAAATCTTCTGCAAGAATCTGTATCAGGTTCGTCGACCGATTTGTTATGACAGTCAAGCACATTTTTGTCGCCAATTTGCTTCATTTTTCCAACGAATTCTAAGTGTTGATAGCGTTACATCCCTTGCTGGATTTTTCAAAACCGTTGTATATACTCAGCTCCGGGTACCCGACACGGAGAAAACCATGGCTACCAAGAAAAAAGCCAAGAAAAAAGCTGCGAAGCGGAAGGTCGCTAAGAAGCGAAAGGTAACAAGGAAGAAAGCACCAAAACGGAAGGTCGCTAAGCGTAAGGCGAAGAAGAAAGTCGCCAAGCGTAAGGCGAAGAAGAAAGCTACTAAGCGTAAAGCTAAGAAGAAAGTAGCGAAACGGAAAACCAAGAAAAAGGCCAAGAAAAAAGCTGCGAAGCGTAAGGCCAAAAAGAAAGCCAAACCTAAGGCTAAAAAGAAAGCTACTAAGCGTAAAGCTAAGAAGAAAGTAGCGAAACGGAAAACCAAGAAAAAGGCCAAGCGTAAGACGAAGCGGAAAGCGTCTCGCCGTCGCAAATAGTTTTTAGCCGTAAGGCTGGAAGAAGTTGGCCTTCTTCCAAGACGTAAGGA
Organism: Woeseiaceae bacterium; assembly: GCA_029243005.1. Classification (GTDB taxonomy): domain Bacteria; phylum Pseudomonadota; class Gammaproteobacteria; order Steroidobacterales; family Woeseiaceae; genus SZUA-117. The sequence goes on along the minus strand of JAQWSV010000230.1, from coordinate 3,305 downwards.
ACATGCCCGCCTCGGCGGGCATGTTTCGTTTTACGACCCGTTTTTGTCCCCACGCAAAACTCAGCTCACCGACGAATTTCTGCTAAGCTCTCGCTCCGGACAAATTACCACCCCGGACCGATGGAACAGCAAGAGAAAAAACTGCTCGCCGCCAAGGCCTCCCTCGACTACGTAAAGTCAGGCTCTGTCGTAGGCGTAGGAACCGGCTCGACTGTTAATGCATTCATCGATCTGATGCCCTCCATCATGAATCGCATCGAAGCCGTCGTGTCGAGCTCACGTCAGTCCACCGAGCGCATGGAAGGCCTGGGCATTGAGGTTTCCACGCTCAATGCCACCGGCGATATCGATATCTATATCGATGGCGCCGACGAGGCTACCAAGCACATGCACCTGATCAAGGGCGGCGGTGGCGCGCTGACCCGGGAAAAAATCGTCGCTGGCGCCAGCCGCAAGTTTGTCTGCATTATCGACGACAGTAAACAGGTCGGCATGCTCGGCGGATTTCCACTGCCTGTCGAAGTGATCCCTATGGCTCAGTCCTTCGTTGCCCGCAAGATGGTCAAAATGCGCGGCCAGCCGATATGGCGCGAAGGCTTCGTGACGGACAATGGCAATCACATCCTAGACATCCACAACCTGCAGATCACCAACCCGCTAGAAATGGAATCGCGGATCAACCAAATCCCCGGTGTCGTGACGGTCGGGATATTCGCACATCGTCCGGCGGATGTACTGATTGTGGCGAGCGATAAGGGCGTGAGGGCTATGGGTCATTGAGCGTTATTAACGCTCAATTCAGAGGTGCGCTCACGTAGATCGTGTTAGTACTGCCAACCGGCAAGCCGATCACCATATTCAGTAACGTAACTTTCCAGCAGGCCATTGAGGCTTGCCTCGCTACAAGTCACTTAATCGTTCTGACGCTTCAAAAGAATAGCGATGGACTCGGGCCATCGAAAGCATCGCCGTGTGAACGACTGCGTCGTTCCGGATCGCTCCCAGCGATCCGGTCGAAACAGGGGAGTCTCGTCCACATATCCCCCAGCCAAAACAAAAAGACCCCTTTCGGGGCCTTTTTGTTTTGGCTGGGGGAGAGGGATTCGAACCCCCGTTGACGGAGTCAGAGTCCGTAGTCCTACCACTAGACGATCCCCCAAATGACAATCCGGCTTGCGCCGGATTGTATTTGAATCAACGCTTGGAGTACTGCGTCGCCCTGCGGGCTTTGCGCAGACCCACTTTCTTGCGCTCGACTTCGCGCGCATCGCGGGTGACAAATCCTGCCTGGCGCAGCGTCGGACGCAGTGACTCATCGAACTGCATCAGTGCGCGCGTCAGGCCGTGGCGAATCGCGCCGGCCTGGCCAGTGGTACCACCACCGGTCACGGTCACATTGATATCGAACTTGTCCGTCATGTTGATCAGTTCGAGCGGCTGCCGAACGATCATACGTGCTGTCTGGCGACCGAAGAATCGATCGAGCGGCCGGTTATTGACCTTGATCTCGCCCGAGCCGTTGGTCAGGAAAACGCGCGCAGTGGACGTCTTGCGTCGACCGGTGCCGTAAAAATGTGTATCACTCATCAGTATTGCCTCTGTCCTGGTGCCAAGTCACTCAGGCGTTGATTTCCAGCGGGATCGGCTGCTGTGCCTCATGCGGATGCTCAGGACCCGCAAACACGCGCAACTTCGACAGCATTTTGCGGCCCAGCGGGTTTCGCGGCAGCATGCCCTTGACGGCATATTGCAGTACCCGCTCCGGCGCCTCGTCCATTATCTTCTCGAGCGGCGTCGACTTCAGGTTGCCGATGTAGCCCGTAGACCGGTGGTACATCTTGTCTTTCATCTTGTTACCAGTCACGCGGATCTTCTCGACATTGACGACGACGATGTAGTCGCCCGTGTCCACGTGCGGCGTATATTCGGGTTTGTGCTTGCCCTTCAGGCGCCTGGCGATCTCAGTCGACAGACGGCCCAGTGTTTTGTTAGTGGCATCAACAACATACCAGTCGCGTTGTACTTCATGCGGCTTGGCTGAAAACGTCTTCATTATCTTTATTCCAGTTGGAAACGGTTTCGGGTTCAAAAAAGCGACCCTACCGGCCGCTCTGCCCTGCCAGCGTGGGCGCGATGCGCTCCTGCCCCGGCGAAAGGCGCGAAATTCTACTCGACGAGGTGTCCCAATGCAAACACAGTGGACAATTTCCGACAAATTTCCAGGTCGAAACAGGTAAACTTTTTATCTTTTAAAAACAGTGTTTTACAGACGTTAAAGTCGCTATGGACAATCGCCTGAACAGATTCGGGCAGGCCGCTCACGATCATGGTTATAATCATGCTGATGGAAGACCGCAATCTGACTCCGCTGGACCGCATTCTCGCCGGCGTCGACTCCGCCCTCCGAACCGTGAATGCCGAACCCACACGGGCCGCCCGCACGAACCCGGCCGCCGGGATCGAGGAATCCGAACTAACGGACGACGAGAAAGTGCACGCGGCGGGCCTGATGCGGGTCAATCATGCCGGTGAAATTGCTGCCCAGGGCCTCTATCAGGGCCATGCAGCGGTCGCATGGGACGCCGAGGTACAGGCACAAATGGAACAGGCTGCCGACGAGGAGCTGGATCACCTCGCCTGGTGCGAACAGCGCCTTAAAGAACTGGACTCCGAACCCAGCGTATTGCGCCTATTCTGGTACGCAGGCTCTTTCGCGATCGGCACCACCAGCGGCGTCCTGGGCGACAAATGGTCGTTGGGCTTCATTGAAGAAACTGAACGCCAGGTATCCGAACACTTGAGCGACCATCTTGATCGGCTGCCCGAGAACGATGCGAAGAGCCGCGCCATCGTCGCTCAGATGCGGGATGAGGAAGAGGTCCATGGCGAAAACGCCAAGAATGCGGGTGCTGCACCTTTACCGTTGGCCGTACGGGGGTTGATGCGGGGCGTTGCCAGAATCATGAAGTCGACGGCGTATCGTGTCTGAGAGAACTGTTTTCACCCTGCCTGATTCACTATAATTCCGGCGGGCCATATTAACGCGATAATCCAAGGAAAATTACGGACTTAGCTTGCGTCTGACGCGAGTCTGTATTAAAAGATTGAGCGAAACTTTGTCGAGGGCAAACGACATGCAACAGACCGCTAAGAATATCAGTGATGTTCCGGCCATTAACCGTTTCTTAAGCTACTGCCGCGTACGTACCGTACCTTCCAAGACCGTCATGATTCACGCGGGCGACCTGCCCGATGTGCTGTACTACATCGTCGACGGATCGGTTGAAGTGATGATCGAAGACGAG
>JAQWSV010000226.1 GCA_029243005.1 Woeseiaceae bacterium | reverse complement strand
CACGAGATAAGGGATATGTCCAAAGAGAAATTTGAGAGAAATAAGCCACATGTAAACGTAGGCACGATTGGTCACGTAGACCATGGCAAGACGACGTTGACGGCGGCGCTGACGAAGGTAATGGCTGAGCAGCACGGTGGTGAGGTTTCGGCCTATGACCAGATTGATAATGCGCCGGAAGAAAGGGAGCGCGGAATCACGATTGCGACGGCGCACGTTGAATACGAGAGTGAGAACCGTCACTACGCGCACGTTGACTGTCCGGGTCATGCTGACTACGTGAAGAATATGATCACGGGTGCGGCGCAGATGGACGGTGCGATCCTAGTGGTGAGTGCAGCAGATGGCCCGATGCCGCAGACGCGGGAGCACATTCTGCTGGCACGCCAGGTTGGTGTTCCTTACATCGTGGTTTACATGAACAAGGCAGACCAGGTTGATGACGAAGAGCTTCTGGAGCTTGTCGAGATGGAGGTCCGCGATCTTCTGTCGACCTACGAGTTCCCGGGCGACGATACGCCGATCATTACAGGTTCGGCGCTGAAGGCGTTTGAGGGTGACACATCGGATATTGGTGTTCCATCGATCGTCAAGCTTGTAGAGCAGATGGACTCTTACATCCCTGAGCCTGAGCGTGCGGTGGATGGTGACTTCCTGATGCCGGTAGAAGACGTATTCTCTATCTCTGGTCGAGGCACGGTGGTAACGGGTCGTATCGAGCGTGGCGTGGTTAACGTTGGCGATGAGATTGCGATCGTTGGTATCAAGGATACGGAGAAGACGACCTGTACGGGTGTTGAGATGTTCAGGAAGCTTCTGGACCAGGGCATGGCGGGTGATAACGTGGGTGTTCTGCTTCGTGGTACGAAGCGTGAAGAGGTTGAGCGAGGCCAGGTACTGGCCAAGCCGAGCTCGATTACGCCGCACACGAAGTTCGAGGCAGAGGTTTACATTCTGACGAAGGAAGAGGGTGGACGTCATACGCCGTTCTTTAAGGGCTATCGTCCGCAGTTTTACTTCCGTACGACGGATGTAACGGGTGCGGTTGAGTTGCCGGAAGGCACCGAAATGGTGATGCCTGGTGACAATGTGCAGATGGTTGTTGACCTGATTGCGCCGATTGCGATGGAGGATGGCCTCCGCTTCGCAATCCGTGAAGGTGGTCGTACCGTCGGTGCAGGCGTCGTCGCGAAGATTATCGAGTAACAGAAACTTCGATTGAGTGCGTGGAGCGCGAAACTGTCGTAGCACATCGTGTTGCGCTGGGTTGACGCATCGACTATGTCGGCGCGTGAACTACAGTTTTCGAAAGCGCATCAGTCCATTAAAGAAACGGGAAGCCAAGCGTGCCAACTAACCAAAACATACGAATTCGCCTAAAGGCGTTTGATCATCGGCTGATCGATAACTCGGCGCGTGAAATTGTGGATACCGCCAAGCGCACTGGCGCGACGGTCAAGGGCCCAATTCCCCTGCCGATGAAGATGGAGCGTTACACTATCCTGATCAGTCCACACGTCAATAAAGACGCTCGAGATCAGTACGAGATCCGCACCCACAAGCGGCTGATGGATATCGTTGATCCGACTGACAAGACGGTCGATGCGCTCATGAAACTTGAACTACCTGCGGGAGTGGACGTTCAGATTAAATTGAACTGATCCCGGGCCAGGTTATTAAAGATCAATCCACGCCCGCCGGGAGCGTCACCGCTTTTCGCCGTAGGCAGAATGGGCGTGGATGTCCGAATCAAGCTGAATTAGCCGTATTTCTCGGGCTGCTCGTCGACCATCCACCACTGAGCCTTTTTTTTTGCCCTAAGTAATTGATTCTCAGGGTAAAAATAATGTTACAAAATACTTGAATCGAAGCTTTGCCACAGTATAATGGCGGGCTCGCAGGGTCTGGCCGGTCCGGGAATCGGCCAGGTTCGGTAAACGGCGTCACACGGCTCAAGCCTTGTGGCGCTTAATGTTAGGTCGCCAGGAAACCGAAGGCGTACTCGGCAAATCCCGGACCGCCGGTTTGACCGGATTGGGGTCAGCTCCAAAAGTCACGGAACAGGGCAAATGTTCCAGACGTTGGCTGGCCCTTTCTCGTGTCTAGAAGGAACGCGAGAAAAGACAGCACTGACCAACCGTAGCCAGTGCAGCAAAAATGAATTGAAAAGTTAGACCTGAATTTAAGAATGGCGCCGGCCAATCGGAGTCGGTGTGAGGTTTTTGAGATGACAATGGGTCTTGTTGGCCGCAAGCGCGGCATGACACGTGTCTTTACAGAAGACGGGATCTCGATCCCAGTCACCGTAATCGAGGCACAGCCAAACCGGATCACACAGGTGAAGACCGTGGAAAACGATGGCTATCGCGCGTTGCAGGTGACTGCAGGTGCGCGCAAAGCGTCCCGCGTGTCCAAACCTGAAGCCGGCCACTTCGCTAAGGCGAAGGTCGAAGCCGGCAACCTAATCACGGAATTCCGCCTCGGTGCTGATGAGCAGCCTGAAGAGGGGAAATTCGAAGCAGGTCAGGAAATTAAGGTTGATCTCTTCGAAGTCGGCCAGAAGGTCGATGTCATTGGCACCTCCATCGGTAAAGGCTTCGCCGGTACCGTAAAACGCCATAATTTTAGCACCCAGGACGCTACTCACGGCAACTCGCTTGCGCACCGCGCACCGGGCTCTATTGGTCAGAACCAGACGCCGGGTCGCGTATTCAAGGGCAAGAAGATGTCCGGCCATATGGGTAACGTGCGTCGCACAGCACAGAATCTTGAAGTGGTCCGCGTTGATGGCGAACGTAACCTGCTGCTGATCAGGGGTGCGGTACCCGGGCATAAAGGCGGTCGCGTAGTGGTGCAGCCCGCAGTCAAAGCGAGGGTGCCATCATGAAGCTTAAGACAACAGGCAGTGGCACCGTAGACGTTGCTGATTCGGCGTTCGGCGCAGATTTCAACGAAGCACTCGTACACCAGGTAGTTACCGCGTTTCTCGCTGGCGGACGTGCCGGAACCAAAGCACAGAAGAATCGTGCAGCGGCTCGAGGCGGCGGCGCCAAGCCGTGGCGTCAGAAAGGTACGGGCCGGGCACGCGCAGGCACCATTCGCAGCCCGATCTGGGTCGGTGGTGGCCGCGCGTTCGCAGCCAAGCCGCGGGACTATAGCCAGAAGGTAAACAAAAAGATGTACAAGGCAGCGCTGCGTGCAGTGTTGTCAGAGCTCGTACGCCAGGATCGCCTGATCATTACGGATTCGATCGAGATGAAAGCGCCGAAGACGAAAGGGCTTGCCGGCATGCTGAAGAAAATGGATCTCGACAACGTATTGATCGTGAACGAAGCCTTCGATGAGAAAGTATTCCTGTCGGCGCGCAATCTGCCGGACGTCGGCATTTGCGACGCGGCATCAATCGATCCGGTCGTGTTGATGCGCTTCGAGAAAGTGCTGATGACCATGCCGGCGCTGAAGATGATTGAGGAGCGACTGTCATGAGTGCCGCAGCACACCAGGAAAGAATTTTGACGGTCCTGCAGGGACCGCACCTGTCGGAAAAGAGTCACTACTCTGCCGAACAGAACCAGGTCGTATTCAAAGTTCGAACGGACGCCACGAAATCCGAGATTAAGCAGGCCGTTGAGGTGCTGTTTGAGGTCAGCGTTGAGAGCGTTCAGGTCATGAACTATCGCGGCAAGGTGAAGCGCCACGGTTCGACGCATGGCCGTCGTGCGAGCTGGAAAAAGGCATACGTCAGGCTGTCCGATGGCAGCAGCATCGATTTCCTCGGTGCCGAATAAGGCTAACGGTAAGTAACGATGTCATTACATAAATCAAAACCGACGTCCGCAGGACGGAGATTCCAAGTTGCAGTCCGTACACCGGGTCTACACAAAGGCAAGCCGCACGAGGCGCTGGTTGACAAGAAGACCAAGAAAGGTGGCCGTAACAATAATGGTCGCATTACGGTTCGTCATCAGGGTGGTGGTCACAAACAGCGCTACCGGATCATCGATTTCAAGCGTGATAAGGATGGCGTTCCTGGCGTCGTAGAACGACTCGAATACGACCCGAACCGCAGTGCTCATATCGCGTTGATCAAGTACGCGGACGGTGAGCGTCGTTACATCCTGGCGCCGAAAGGTGTCGCTGAAGGAACGCCGATCGCAAGCGGTGAAGAAGCGCCGATCAAGCCGGGCAACGCGCTGCCGTTGAAAAGTATCCCGGTCGGCACCCTGATTCACAATATCGAGATGAAGCCAGGCAAGGGAGGTCAGCTGGTTCGTTCAGCAGGTGGAACGGCACAGCTCGCGGCACGAGAAGGTATATACGCGACGATCCGTCTGCGCTCGGGTGAGATGAGGAAGATTCACCATGACTGTCGCGCGACGGTCGGTGAGGTTGGTCACGGTGAGCACAATCTTCGCAAGCTCGGCAAGGCCGGTGCTAAGCGCTGGAGGGGTGTGCGACCGACGGTTCGTGGCGTTGCGATGAACCCAGTCGATCATCCGCATGGCGGTGGTGAAGGTCGTACGTCGGGGGGGCGTCACCCGGTTAGCCCATGGGGTACGCCGACCAAAGGTTACAAGACGCGTTCAAACAAACGTACGGACAACATGATTGTTCGTCGTCGGAAGCGCAAGAAATAGGAAAACTTAAATGCCACGTTCAGTTAGAAAAGGCCCGTTTGTTGACACGCACCTCCAGAAGAAAGTTGCAGAAGCGGCAAAAACGAATGACCGGCGCCCGATCAAAACCTGGTCGCGTCGTTCGATGGTGTTGCCCGACATGGTTGGGTTGACCATCGCAATTCACAACGGCCGGCAGCACGTACCCGTGTTGGTTTCTGAAAACATGGTTGGCCACAAACTCGGTGAGTTTGCGGTAACGAGAACATTCAAAGGTCACTCCGGTGACCGGAAAACGAAGTAGGACGAGGGAGCAAGTCATGCAGGTAGCAGCAACACTCCGCTACGCGCGAATCTCGCCGCAAAAATGCCGGCTGATGGCGGATGCCATCCGCGGCAAGAATGTGGATGAGGCGCTGAAGACCCTTACCTTCTCGCCGAAGAAAAGTGCACTTATCGTCAAGAAGGTGCTCGAGTCGGCAATTGCCAACGCCGAGCACAACCATGGTGCAGACATTGATGAATTGAAAATTTCGACAATCGAAGTGAATGAAGCGCCGACTTTCCGACGTTATCGGGCAAGGGCGAAGGGTCGTGGTACGCGGATTATCAAGCGTAATAGCCACATCACCATCCAGGTCGGAGACGAGTAAAGACTATGGGTCAGAAAGTACATCCAACAGGTATTCGATTAGGTATCGTCAAAGACTGGCTGTCCACGTGGTATGCGGACTCGAAAGAGTTTTCCCATTACGTGCACATGGACCACCAGGTCCGCGACTTCATAAAAAAGAAGCTCAAGGACGCGTCGGTGAGCCGAATTGCCATCGAGCGGCCATCGAAGAAGGCTAACATCACGATTCATACGGCACGCCCCGGCATCGTGATTGGGAAGAAAGGCGAAGACATCGAGAGGCTGCGCGCAGAAGTCGCGCAGATGACCAAGATGCACATCAACGATGTGCGGATCAATATCGCCGAAGTCAGAAAGCCGGAGCTCGACGCACAACTGGTTGCTGAAGGTATTGCGCAGCAGCTGGAGCGCCGTGTGATGTTCCGTCGCGCGATGAAGCGGGCGGTAACCAACACCATGCGCGTCGGTGCTGAGGGTATCAAGGTCAAAGTTGGTGGTCGATTAAACGGCGCAGAAATTGCTCGTTCTGAATGGTATCGCGAAGGTCGCGTGCCGCTGCACACCTTGCGTGCTGATATTGACTACGGCTTGGCCGAAGCACACACGACGTACGGCGTAATCGGCGTCAAGGTCTGGATCTTTAAGGGCGAGGTTTTCGACAAGCCTGAAGTGGTGCAGGTGGAAGAAAAGGAAGCAGCAGCTGGCGCGTAAGCGTTCACTGGATTAAGAGTCATGTTACAGCCAAAGAGAACTAAGTTTCGCAAGCAGATGAAGGGTCGTAATCGTGGCCTCGCATTGCGTGGCAGCACGGTCGCCTTCGGTGAGTTTGGTTTGAAGGCCACTGAGCGTGGAAGGTTGACGGCACGCCAGATTGAGGCGGCGCGTCGTGCGATGACCCGTCATATCAAGCGTGGCGGCAAGATCTGGATTCGTGTGTTTCCGGACAAGCCGATCACGAAGAAGCCCCTCGAGGTTCGTCAGGGCAAGGGTAAGGGCAACGTTGAGTACTGGGTGTGTCAGATCCAGCCAGGCCGGGTGCTCTATGAAATGGAAGGTGTCACGGAAGAGGTTGCTCGAGAGGCTTTCCGGCTCGCAGCCGCCAAACTGCCGTTCCCAACCACCTTTGTATCGCGGCAGGTGATGTGATGAATGCTGAAGACCTGAGAAAAAAATCAGTGGACGAACTCAATCAGGAGCTTTTGGACTTGCGCCGCGAACAGTTCAATCTGCGGATGCAACGGGCCACAGGCGAGCTGAATCGGCCACATGAATACGGTCGCGTGAAGAAAAACATAGCACGGGTGAAGACGGTGATGTCGGAACTCAGAGCGAAGAGTGAAAACGAATGAACGAGCAAGCGACAGAGCAGAAAGTTCAGCGCAAGATCGTTGGCCGTGTTGTCAGCGACAAGATGGATAAGACGGTATCAGTGGCCATCGAGCGTCTGCAGAAACATCCAGTTGTCGGCAAATATATCCGTCGTACGACCAAACTTATGGCTCACGATGAGAACAACGAGTGCAAGATCGGCGACCGCGTCGCAATTAGCGAGTGCCGCCCGATAGCTAGGAATAAGTCGTGGTGCGTTGTCGACATCGTAGAACGTGCGCCCGAGTAGCAAGCGAAGAAATAAAGAGTTTGAGTGACGGAATAAAACCATGATTCAGATGCAAACAGTCCTCGATGCGGCCGATAACTCGGGCGCAAGACGCATACAGTGCATCAAGGTGCTTGGTGGATCGAAGCGCCGATATGCTGCTGTCGGCGACGTCATCAAGGTCAGTGTCAAGGATGCGATTCCTCGTGGCAAGGTGAAGAAAGGCGAAATTTACAACGCTGTCGTCGTGCGTACCCGAAAGGGTGTTCGGCGACAAGACGGCTCGCTGATCCGCTTTGACGGTAATGCTGCTGTGCTGCTGAACGCGCGCCTCGAGCCAATCGGTACTCGTATCTTCGGCCCGGTAACCCGCGAATTGCGGACGAATCAGTTTATGAAGATTATTTCGCTGGCCCCGGAAGTACTTTAGGCCGGCTGGGTTTGAATGAATGAATAAGATCAGAAAAGGCGACGAAGTCGTAGTCATTACCGGTAAAGACAAGGGCCGTCGCGGTACCGTCTTGCAGGTTATCGAAGACGATCGCGTGCTCGTTGAAGGCGTGAATATCGCGAAGAAACATCAGAAGCCGAACCCGAATGCGGGCGTTCAGGGCGGCATCATTGATCGCGAAATGCCGTTGGATAGCTCCAATGTGCTGGTTTTCAATCCGAAGTCCAAGAAGGGTGAGCGGGTCGGTATTCGGGTCAACGATGACGGATCGAAGGAGCGCATCTTTCGTTCAAGCGGTGAGGCCGTCGATATTTAGAGAATTTTACAAGGGGTGAGCCAGCGGACAGTTGATTGGTGAATTCCAGATAGAAGAGACAGACATGGCTAGGTTACAGAAACAATACGACAGCGAACTGAAAGGTCAGATTCAGGAGAAGCTCGGCCTTTCCAACGTGATGGAGGTGCCGCGCATCACGAAGATCACGCTGAACATGGGCGTAGGTGAGGCCGTGGCAGATAAGAAGGTGCTGGAGAACGCTGTCGGTGACATGGTAAAGATTGCCGGGCAAAAAGCAGTCAAGACCCTGGCGCGTAAATCAGTCGCAGGTTTCAAGATTCGTGACGGCTATCCGATCGGATGCAAAGTAACGCTGCGTCGCGAACGCATGTATGAGTTCCTGGATCGTCTCGTCAATATCTCTATCCCGCGTATTAGTGACTTTCGAGGCCTGAACCCGAAGTCGTTCGATAAGCAGGGCAACTACAGCCTTGGTGTTTCCGAGCAGATTATCTTTCCGGAAATAAATTATGATGAGATCGACACGATTCGCGGTCTCGACATCACTATTTCAACTTCGGCAAAAAATGCCGAGGAAGGTCGTGCGCTTTTGGAAGCGTTCAACTTTCCGTTTAAGAAGTAACGAGACCTGACAGGCGTACTGACTGAATTAGCAGACTACATTTTTTGGCCAGTGTGCCAAATTAATAGAACAGAGAGACTATAAACGTGGCAAAGAAATCAATGATTGCGAGAGAAGCGAAGCGAGCAAAGCTTGTTGCTCGTCACGCTGTAAAACGCGCTGAGCTCAAGAAGATCATTTGTGACCTGAATACGAGTGACGAGGATCGGGCAGTTGCTGTTGCAAAGCTGAGTTCGCTGCCGCGCGACTCCAGCCCGTCGCGCCAGCGCAATCGTTGCTCAATCACGGGACGTCCGCATGGCGTTTATCGCAAGTTCGGCTTGGGGCGAAACAAGCTCCGTGAAGCTGCTATGAAAGGTGAAATCCCCGGCCTGACAAAGTCGAGCTGGTAGGAGAAAAAGAAACATGAGTATGACTGACCCCATCGCTGATATGCTGACCCGAATTCGGAACGGCCAGAAGGCGCGCAAAGTAAGTGTTTCCATGCCGTATTCGAAAGAAAAGGAAGCAATCGCCAACGTTCTCAAGGACGAAGGCTACATTACGAGCTTTGAAACGTCGGGAGATGGTGCAGCGAAGGCGCTGTTGGTGGAATTGAAGTATTTCGAAGGCGCTCCGGTCATCGAGGTGGTCAAGCGTGTTAGCAAGCCGGGCCTGCGTGTATACCGTGGCAAGGAAGAGCTGCCGAAAGTACTTGGCGGTCTGGGTATTGCCATTGTGTCAACGTCGGCTGGAGTAATGAGCGACCGCCAGGCCCGTGAAAAAGGCGTTGGTGGTGAGGTGATTTGCACCGTTTCATAACGGCAGTCACCGCAGAGAAGAGATTTAAGCGTATGTCCAGAGTTGCCAAAGCACCCGTTGAATTGCCGAAGGGCGTCGAATTCAACCTGTCGGGAATGACCGCTTCGATGAAAGGAAGCAAAGGTCAGTTGTCGATCGAGCTGAATTCGGAAGTCGAACTGAAGCAGGAAGACAATACGGTGAGCGTCAGCCCGCGTTCCGGTTCCCGGTTCGCAACCGCGATTGCCGGTACGACACGTGCATTGCTTGCGAACATGGCCCAGGGCGTCAGCGAAGGCTTTGAAAAGAAGCTTGAGCTGGTTGGCGTTGGTTATCGTGCTGCAGCCCAGGGTAACAAGCTCAACCTGACGCTTGGGTTTTCACACCCGGTCGTATACGACGTGCCTGAAGGCATCTCGGTCGAGACGCCGAGCCAGACGGAAGTGGTCGTAAAGGGTACCGATAAACAGAAAGTTGGCCAGGTGGCCGCTGAAATTCGACGCTATCGTCCGCCTGAGCCTTACAAGGGCAAGGGTGTGCGCTACTCCGATGAACAAGTAGTGATCAAGGAAGCGAAGAAGAAGTAATAGGTTCGAATCATGAAACTCGACAAGAAACAAAATCGTCATCGCCGTGCCCGCAAAGCGCGCGCCAAAATCCACGAACTGGCCGTAAACCGGTTGTCGGTACACCGCACGCCGCGCCACATTTATGCGCAGATCATTGCGCCGGATGGGGGCACGGTTTTGGCGTCTGCGTCGACGCTGGAAAAGGACGTTCGTAAGGGCACCAACGGTACTGGCAATTCTGAAGCCGCTGCCATCGTTGGCGCACGCATCGCCGAGAAGGCGAAGGCGGCGGGTATCGACACGGTCGCATTCGATCGTTCGGGATTTCGTTATCACGGTCGGGTCAAGGCTCTAGCCGATGCGGCTCGGGAAGCAGGACTGAAATTCTAAAAGGCACCGGCAGGTAGCCGGCTGAATAGTAAATATGGCAAGAAACGATCAACAGCAGAGCAACGACGACCTGATTGAAAAACTGGTCACCGTTAACCGCGTTGCAAAGGTTGTCAAGGGTGGCCGTCAGTTCGGTTTTACCGCTCTGACAGTAGTTGGGGACGGCAATGGACATGTGGGCTTTGGGTACGGTAAAGCACGCGAGGTACCAATTGCGATCCAGAAGGCGATGCAGGCTGCTCGCAAAAACATGGTCAAGGTCAACCTGACCAACGAGACGCTGCAGTATGCGAAGAAAGGCCGCCACGGCGCCACCTACGTATACATGCAGCCGGCCTCTGAAGGTACGGGTGTCATCGCCGGTGGCGCGATGCGTGCCGTATTTGAATGTGCCGGTGTGCGTAATGTTCTTGCCAAGAGCTATGGGTCGCGAAATTCGATTAACGTCGTGCGCGCAACGATCAGTGGCCTGAAGAACATTCATTCGCCGCGTCAGATTGCGGCGAAGCGCGGCAAGAAGATTAAGGAAATCCTGGCGTAAGTAACGCGAGGCATTGGTAAGAGTATAGAAAGATGGCAAAGCCCAAAGAATTGAAAGTGACCCTGTTGAAGAGCCGCTTTGGTAGGCTGAAGAGCCACAAGGCGTGTGTCGCCGGACTGGGTCTGCGCAAGATTCGTCAGGCTGTTACGGTTCTGGATACTCCGGAAAACCGCGGCATGATCAACAAGGTTTCGTACCTCGTTTCAGTAGAGGAAGTTTGAGATGCGTCTCAATGAATTGTCGCCCGGGAAGGGCGCGAAGAAAGTAGGCAAACGACTGGGTCGCGGCCACTCTGCCGGCCAGGGTAAGACCTGTGGCCGTGGCCAGAAGGGCCAGCATGCCCGCTCCGGGGGCTACCACAAAGTAGGTTTCGAAGGCGGCCAGATGCCGCTGCAGCGTCGCCTGCCGAAGGTTGGTTTCCGTTCGCGCATGGCGCGCAATACGGCGGAACTGCGACTGCATGAACTTGCAATTCCGATGGATGACGTTATTGACATGGATTGCCTGAAAAAACTGCACCTCGTGCCGGCGCGCGTCAGCAAGGTGAAAGTTATCAAATCAGGTGAACTGGGTAAGGCCGTGAAGATCAAGGGCCTGGCTGTTACCAAGGGTGCGCGGGCTGCGATTGAAGCCGCCGGTGGTTCCATCGAATAGAACTGTAGAGGTGTCGTAGGAGCCTGCCCAGCAGGCGATAAACGAACTCAGGTAAAAACGACGAAGATATGGCAAAGGGCCCACAAATTAATCCAGCAGATGCTGCCAATGCTGGTAGCAAGCTGCAAGAGCTTAAAGTACGGATCCTGTTCCTTGTTGGAGCATTGATCGTGTTCCGTGCTGGCACGTTTATTCCCGTGCCTGGCGTGGATCCGGCTGCGCTCGCCAGTTTCTTCGACCAGCAGGCCGGCAACATGCTGGCGCTGTTCAATCTGTTCTCTGGTGGTGCGCTCGCACGATTCGGCATCTTTGCGCTCGGTATCATGCCGTATATCTCTTCATCGATCATCATGCAGATGGCGAGCCACCTCGTGGAGCCGCTGCAGCAGCTGAAAAAAGAAGGTGAGTCGGGTCGTCGTAAGATTATTCAGTACACCCGTTATGGCACGGTTGCACTGGCATCGTTTCAGTCAATCGCGGCGGCATCTTGGTTGCAGAGTCAACCAGGCGTGGTAGTCGCGCCGGGTCCCACGTTCCTAATTACGGCATGTATCACGCTGGTTACGGGCACGATGTTCCTGATGTGGCTAGGTGAGCAGATCACGGAACGTGGCATTGGTAACGGTATCTCGATGATCATTCTCGCCGGCATTGTCGCTGGTCTTCCGGCCGCAGTCGCTGGTACGGCGGAGCTTGTTCGTAACGGTGAGATGTCACCTGCAACAGCGATCCTGCTCCTGGTCGGTGGCATCGCGGCAACGACTTTCGTGGTGTACATGGAGCGTGCGCAGCGCCGGATTACGGTGAACTACGCAAGACGACAACAGGGCCGCAAGATGTATGCTGCTCAAAGTACGCATCTGCCGTTCAAGATCAACATGGCGGGTGTAATTCCGCCGATTTTTGCCTCGAGCATTCTGATGTTCCCGGCAACCGTGGCGCAATTCTTTGGGCAGTCGGCGCAGCCGGGTGTATTCCAGAGTGCGTTGCAGGTTATTGGTGCCAACCTGGGGCCGGGACAACCGATCTACGTGATTCTGTACGCGGCGCTCATCATTTTCTTCTGCTTCTTCTATACGGCGATCCAGTACAACTCGAAGGATACGGCCGATAATCTGAAGCGATCTGGCGCATTCGTTCCGGGTATCCGGCCGGGTGCCCAGACGGCGGAATATATCGATCGGGTACTGACCCGGCTGACGTTCTGGGGTGCGCTGTATATAGCCGGCGTCTGCCTGTTGCCTGAAATTTTCCGCATGTTCTATCCGAGCGTGCCATTTAACTTCGGTGGAACGTCATTGTTGATTCTTGTCGTTGTAACGATGGACTTCATGTCGCAGATGCAGGCGCATGCGATGAGCCATCAGTACGAGGGCATGATGCAAAAGGCCAACCTGCGTAACTATGGTCGCGGTGGCACGGTTCGATAATTCGAATCGGGATTATTGGAGACGACTATGAAAGTCAGAGCATCAGTTAAGAAAATGTGTAGAAACTGTAAGATTATCCGCCGAAGCGGCGTGGTACGCGTTATCTGCACGGACAAACGTCATAAGCAGCGTCAGGGCTAATAGAAAAGGTAAATATTGTGGCTCGTATAGCAGGTATAAATATTCCAGTTAACAAGCACGTCGTTGTTGCGTTGACTTCCATCTATGGGATCGGCGACACCCGCGCAAAGCAGATTTGTGAGGTGGCAGGCGTTGCACCCGACACGCAGGTCAAAGATTTGGCGGAACCCGAAATCGCCGGCATTCGTAATGTCGTCGCGAACTTTGTGGTCGAGGGTGACCTGCGCCGTGAGACGTCTATGAATATCAAACGCCTGATGGATCTCGGTTGCTACCGCGGCATCCGGCATCGTAGTGGGTTGCCGCTCCGGGGGCAGCGTACTCGCACGAACGCACGTACCCGCAAGGGCCCGCGTCGCCCTATCAAGAGATAGAGAGAAACTCGCTACGGCGACAAGACAGATATATGCAGGATCCCGCGCCAGCGGGCGATAGAGAAAAATGGAACGCAATCGAAATAAAATGACTTCGGATTGCGAATTGATAAAAGTTGGATTACGAAGTTTGTGCGAACGCCACAGTAAATGGCACCGCACAAACCGATGAGACAAAACAGGAGCCAGTCTTGGCTGAAGTTAAGAAAAAGAAAGTCAAGAAGCATGTGGTTGATGCAATTGCGCACATACATGCTTCTTTCAACAACACGATTATCACGATTACCGATCGCCAGGGTAATGCGCTGTCGTGGGCAACCGCCGGTGGATGCGGTTTCCGCGGTTCGCGCAAGTCCACGCCGTTCGCAGCGCAGGTTGCTTCGGAGAAGGCAGGTCGCGCGGCACTGGAGTTTGGCGTGAAAAACGTCGACGTTCGAGTCCGTGGGCCCGGACCGGGCAGGGAGTCCGCAGTGCGCGCACTGAACGCGCTCGGTTATCGTATTCAGAACATCGAAGACGTAACACCCATTCCTCACAATGGTTGCCGTCCGCCTAAAAAGCGCCGTGTATAGAGATTGAATAATGGCTAGATATCTTGGACCAAAATGTAAACTATCCCGCCGCGAAGGCACGGATCTGTTTCTGAAGAGTGGTGTTCGGCCGCTCGAATCGAAGTGCAAGCTTGAGGTTCCTCCGGGTGGTGCGGCACAACGTCGCCCGCGCCTGTCGGACTACGGTTTGCAGCTTCGTGAAAAGCAGAAACTCCGCCGTATGTATGGCGTTCTGGAGCGGCAATTCAGGAACTACTACAAAAAGGCCGCCCAGCTCAAAGGATCAACGGGTGAAAACCTGCTACGCCTGCTCGAAGGTCGTCTGGACAATGTTGTCTATCGCATGGGTTTCGCCACAACGCGCGCCGAAGCTCGCCAGCTCGTCAGCCATAAAGGCATCGAGGTCAATGGTCAGGTCGTAAATATTCCGTCTGCACAACTAAGCGCCGGCGACTCTGTAGGCATTCGCGAAAAAGCGAAGAAACAACTTCGAATTCAGAATGCGCTCGAAATTGCCACCCAGGTCGGTCTGCCGGAGTGGGTGGATGTGGATGCCAAGAAGATGTCAGGTACGTTGAAATCCTTGCCGGTTCGTGAAGACATTCTTCCCGATATCAACGAAAACCTCGTCGTCGAGCTGTACTCGAAATAATCAGGAGTCACACCCATGCAGGAATCTGTTAATGAGTTTCTGAAGCCGCGAGTTGTTAAAGTCGCGCCCGTCAATGACCTTCATGCGAAGGTGACGATCGAGCCGTTTGAGCGCGGTTATGGTCACACGCTCGGCAATGCGTTGCGCCGCATTTTGCTGTCGTCGATGCCCGGTGCTGCAATCACGGAATCAGAGATTGAAGGTGTACTACACGAATACACCAGCATTGAGGGCGTGCAGGAAGACGTCGTCGACATCCTTCTGAACCTGAAACAAGTCGCGGTTCGCATGTATACGCGAGACACGGCCGAACTCCGGATTTCGAAGAAAGGGCCTGGCGTTGTTACGGGCGCTGATATTCAGCTCGACCACGACGTCGAAATCATGAATCCGGACATCGTTATCGCCAACCTCACGAATGAAGGCGAGCTGAATATGGTTCTGAAGGTTGAACGTGGACGTGGCTACCGCGCTGCAACCCAGCGCCCGGCTTTCGAAGAGCAGACTGGACCGATAGGTCGTCTGCAGCTTGATGCTTCGTTCAGTCCGGTCAATCGCGTTACTTACGATGTTGAAGCGGCTCGTGTGGAACAGCGGACTGACCTCGACAAACTGATCATCGATATTGAAACTAATGGCACGATCGATCCGGAAGAGGCCATTCGTCGCGCAGGCAGCATCCTCAAGGACCAGCTGTCTGTCTTTGTCGACCTGCAGGGTCAGGACGACGGCGTTGGTGATGCGGCCGAACAACAGGTTGATCCGATCCTCCTGCGTCCGGTTGATGAGCTTGAACTGACGGTGCGCTCTGCGAACTGTCTGAAAGCCGAAAACATCATGTACATTGGTGACCTCGTGCAGCGCACCGAAGTTGAGCTGCTTCGTACGCCAAATCTTGGTAAGAAGTCATTGACCGAGATCAAGGAAGTGCTTGAAGGTCACGGCCTTGGACTGGGCATGCTTCTGAGCACCTGGCCACCGGCCAGCCTACGTCCGGAGCACGAGTTCGGCCTGTAATACATTGACCCAGGACTCAGAGCCGCGCGGCTCTGAACCCATCGGTTAGAAGGTAAGAGAAAATGCGTCACAGAAAATCCGGTCGTCGACTTGGCCGCAACAGCCCGCATCGCAAAGCTATGTTTCGCAATATGGCGACGTCGCTGGTGCAACACGAGACGATCAAGACCACATTGCCGAAGGCGAAAGAGCTTCGTCGTGTGGTAGAGCCGCTGATCACGCTTGCCAAGGAGGATGGCGTTGCCAATCGTCGACTGGCATTCAATCGTCTGCGCGACAAGGCGGCTGTCGGCAAGCTGTTCTCGGATCTCGGTCCCCGATTTAAAGATCGACCCGGCGGTTATCTGCGTATTCTGAAAACCGGCCCGCGGCCGGGTGATGCGGCGCCGATGGCGATCGTCCAGCTGGTTGATGAGCCTCTGGGTGGTGCTGAAGAGGCAGCGGCCGAAGCGGCTGATGAATAAGTCATTTCGGTAATCGAATCTCGAAGGGGCCCTTGCGCCCCTTTTTTAATTGCATTAAAGATCAATCCGCTCCTGCCAGTGGATGGCAGTATTAGCGGGTCAGGCGGATTGGATGGAAGGTCTGGGGCTACCCTTGTTTCTTGCAGATGGTTTGTTACGTCATCTTAAGAAAATGCTCTCTGCGAGCGTTCTTTGGTCTCCATGCTGGGCTGCAGAAGGGTCGCGTATCTGATATAGACTTCTCCAATGGAATTCAAAGACAAGACTATCGTCATTACTGGTGGTTCTGAGGGCGTTGGTGCATCGACCGCCCGTGCCTTCGCACGTGCCGGCGCTAATCTCGTGCTTGCAGCTCGGACCAAGAAGAATCTCGAGAAGATTGCCAGGGAGTTACGGCCCGACACCCGAGTTGAGATCATAACGATGGATGTTGCGGACCCGGATGCCTGTGAATATTTGCTGCGCAAAGCGCAATTTGAGTTCGGGAGCATAAATGTGCTCGTCAACAATGCTGGATACCATGAGCGGGGTCCGGTAGAGAGCGTCGAAGCTGAGTCACTTGGGCAAATGATCGATGTCAATCTCAAGGCACCCATTGTCCTGAGTCGATTGGCATTGCCCCTTATGCGTGAAGCAGGAGTTGGCGCCATTATCAACGTCGCGTCGTTGGCGGGCCGCACGCCCGTGCCCGGCGCGGCCACCTATTCGGCGAGCAAGTTCGGTATGCGCGCGTTCACTTTCGCGCTGGCGGAGGAGCTTCGTGATTCGACCATCAAGATTGCTGCGGTGTCGCCCGGCCCCATCGATACCGGCTTCATCATGACGAACATCGATAATGTTACTGACCTGACATTTTCCCAGCCGCTCAGCACAGCCGACGAGGTAGCACGGGAAATCCTCAAGATATGTGCCAATGATAAGCGCGAACGTTCGATGCCGCCATTGAGCGGGTTTCTCACGACGTTGACTTATCTCTGGCCGGGAATTGGCCGGACGATGCGTCCATTGCTGGAGGGCAAAGGACGCCGCGTGAAACGCGCACTAAAGGCAAAGATGCGCCAGGCGGAGCACGAGGCTTCATTATGAATTTCCATCTCACCCAGACCAATGTCGGCATTGCAAAATACAGCTACGAAGATTCGAAATTTGCAGGGTTTGTAGACAATCTCGATCGGACCAATGCGCTGGTGGATTCTCCATCCGGATTCGTCTGGCGCTAGGCTGCCGAGGATGAGGCTGAAGCTGGCAGCGAAGTGTTCGGCGACGACGATATGCTCTTCAATATGTCGATCTGGGAGTTGAAAGAGACATTGATGAACTATGTCTATCACACGGACCATGTCCAAATCCTACGCAAGCGGGACGAAAGGTTCGAGCCAATGGAAGGGCCCATTCAGGCGATGTCGTGGGTGCCAGAAGGCACGCTACCAACTGTGAAGGAAGCGAAGCATCGCCTCGAACTCCTGACACTGAACGGTCCGACTGAGGACGCGTTTAGATTCAGGTATTTTTTCGAGGCTCAGGTGGCGGAAACCGCTGGTGCCTGATGATCTGCAAAGCATTCCGGGCATTGGTCCCAGCATGGCGCAAGACCTGCGAGACCTTGGCTATTTCAAGGTCGAAGATCTGGTCGGACAGAATCCGGAGCTCATGTTCAAGAACCTCCGCTTGATGCATGGTGCAAACATCGACCGCTCTGTGCTGTATGTGTTTCGTTGTGCGGTTTATTACGCGACCGAGGAATCCCACGAGCCTGAATTGTTGAATTGGTGGGCCTGGCAGGATCGGCGATTGAATTAGGGCGTCAGGATCTGGCTCTAAACCGCGATTGCATCTCGCGTGAAGTTCTCGCATCCGTCCCTCAGCACGCGGACATTGTCCTCAATTCGTATACCCCCGTAGGGCCTTAGCCAGTCGAGCATATCCTGATCGATCATTTCAAAGCCCGGCGTGCCCCGCAGGTTATCGATCAACATGTCGATGACATAAAGGCCGGGTTCAATGGTCAGCACCTGGTCGGATTCCAGTCGCCGGGTCAGCCGGAGGAAAGGATGACCACTGGGCGGATCAATGAGTGTTCCAGTGTCGTCCCCAAAATGCCCGCCGACATCGTGAACCTGAAGGCCGAGCAGATGGCCCAGGCCGTGGGGATAAAAAGCGGATGTGACCCCTGTTTCTATGAGGTCATCGGAGTCGCCCTGCGCAAGGCCGGTTTCATCCAGCAGTTTCGCGATCTTAAGGTGACAGGAGAGATGCAATTCTGCGAATTCAACGCCTGCACGAATCTCACTGACAAGTTCAAGCTGAAGGGTCTCGAACCGTTGAATCAGCGACGCGAATTCGTCGTCTTCCTTTGCGTAGGTCCGCGTAATGTCACTGGTATAGCCATTGAATCGCGCGCCGGCATCGATCAGGAATGAGCGATGCTCGGGCGGCTTGTCGACGGCCTGATGTTGATAGTGTAGGACGGCGCCATGCTCGTTCAGTGCGATAATGTTTCCGTATGGCAACTCATGTTCGACATGATCCACGGCCCGGCAATAGGCGAGGTGAATATCGAATTCGGACTGGCCGGATCGAAACGCGCGCTCTGCCGCATCGTGTCCTTTTATCGCGCGCCGTGAGGCCGCACGCATGCATTCGAGTTCGTACTTTGTTTTGGTTCCTCTCTCGTAGTGCAGCATGTTGACCGCGGTGGAGGGATTGATGCGATCGATGCCAAATGCATGTGCGTCGTCGTTGATTTGGCCGATCAAAATACAATTATTGCGATCGTCGGGCAGGTGCCGGGCGACTTCTTCCAGTGAATGGACGGTGTCGATATCGAAACATCCTGTCCAGAATCCATCCGGATCTGATGGCATTACGTGCCAGTAGTCCATTTCTTGGAAGTAAATGAGCCTGGGTCGACGCTCCGGCGTATGGACGATGTAGCAGAAGGGATTCCGAACCAGTGGCAGCCAGCTGACAAAGTGCGGATTTGCCTTGAATGGATAGTTGTAGTCATCGAGAAATACGGGCAGTGGCGCGCCCGAAAAAATCACCGCGTGTCCTGCACCGGCTCGCTCCAGTGCCGCATCGTGGCGTGCGGCCACGGTATTAACATGCTCTGGGTATAGCGCAGCAAGTTCGCGCTTGTCCACAATTTCCTTTCTCACCATGTCGACATGATAACCGTAGGAATCGTCGTCCGCGACACCGGTAACAGTTTCAATCCGGGTGCAATCTAGGCATCATTCGGGGTTTCCCAGCACGGTCTGGAGCTATGTATGAAACGCGCTATTCCGCTCTTTCTGGGGCTGCTCGTTAGCATGACGGCGGCATCGCAGGGATTTGACCGGCCAGTCGGTGAGCCGTTTGCATCACGATCGGAGGTGATCGCCATGAATGGCATGGCGGCGACCAGCCAGCCGCTGGCCACCCAGATCGCGCTCGATATTCTCAAGAAGGGCGGCAGTGCCGTGGACGCTGCTATCGCCGCCAATGCGGCGCTTGGCCTGATGGAGCCAACCGGTTGCGGCATCGGCGGCGACCTGTTCGCCATCGTCTGGGACGCTGAGAATGAAGAACTTACGGGGCTAAATGCGTCCGGACGCTCGCCGCAGTCTCTGACATTGCAGCATT
The DNA here is from genome assembly GCA_029243005.1 of Woeseiaceae bacterium. Classification (GTDB taxonomy): domain Bacteria; phylum Pseudomonadota; class Gammaproteobacteria; order Steroidobacterales; family Woeseiaceae; genus SZUA-117. The sequence continues at coordinate 23,550 of JAQWSV010000226.1, read as the reverse complement.
TTCGCGATATCGGTATGCAGAGTATTCCCTATCTCGGTCCGTTGACGGTCAGCGTCCCGGGCGCAGTCGACGGCTGGTATGAATTGCACGAGCGCTATGGTCGCTTGCCCATGACTGAACTCCTTCAACCTTCGATCGATTACGCCGAGCAGGGCTTTCCGGTTACGGAGTTCATCGCAGATCTGTGGCAGGAAAATATTGAAAGCCGCAAAGACTTCCCCGGCGTCAAGGAAGTCTTCATGCTGGGCGGCGATGCGCCGAAGAAGGGCGACGTTTTCAAGAACCCGAATCTCGCCAATACCTATCGGATGATCGCCGAGGGTGGTCGCGATGCCTTTTACAAAGGTGAAATTGCAGAGAAGATTGATTCCTATATGGCAGAGCAGGGTGGTTTCCTGACTTATGGCGACATGGCAGCACATACGTCGGAGTGGGTAGCGCCTGTGGCCACGAACTATCGCGGCTATGATGTCCAGGAGCTGCCGCCGAACGGCCAGGGTATTGTTGCCCTGCAAATGCTCAATATTCTCGAAGGCTACGATCTACGCAGCATGGGCTACGGAAGTATCGAGTACCTACACATATTGATCGAGGCTAAAAAACTAGCGTACGAGGACCGCGCGAAGTATTACGCGGATCCGGATTTCTACAATTTCCCAGTCGACTGGCTGGTATCGAAGGACTACGCAGCAGAACGCCGCGCACAGATCGATCCGGAGAGAGCTGCGGGGACCTATCCCGCAGGCGACGCAGTGCTTGAGAACGGTGATACGGTCTATCTAACTGTCGCGGATGCTGACGGCAACATGATTTCACTGATCCAGTCGAATTACGGCGATCTTGGTTCTGGAATGACGCCGGAGGAACTCGGCTTTCAGCTGCAGAATCGTGGTCAGTTGTTCAGTCTCGAAGAGGGGCACGCCAATGTATACGAGCCTGGCAAGCGGCCTTTTCATACGATTATCCCGGCATTCGTCATGAAGGAAGGCAAGCCCTGGCTGAGCTTTGGTGTGATGGGCGGATCGATGCAACCGCAGGCCCATGCGCAAATCATCGTCAATCTGGTCGACTTTGATATGAATCTGCAGGAAGCGGGTGACGCGGCTCGAATGCGTCATAGTGGCTCATCGCAGCCGACGGATCAGGTTATGACCGATGGTGGCCACGTGTATCTTGAGAGTGGAATCGCCGCGGAAGTTCGTGAAGCGCTGAAGGCGATGGGTCACAATGTATCGGATGGGCGTGCGAGTATGGGCGGCTACCAGGCCATCATTCGCGACCCGATCTCCGGCGTCTATTTCGGTGCATCAGAATCAAGGAAGGACGGCCAGGCGGCTGGCTACTAGTAAAGCGAGACTATGACCCAGGAAACCTATCTGACCGGTATTACGACGACCGGCACACCCCATATTGGCAACTACGTGGGAGCTATCCGGCCCGCTGTGGCGTCGAGCAAGGACCAGTCGCGCAATAATTTTTACTTTCTCGCGGACTATCATTCGCTCGCCAAGACTGAGGAGCCAGACCGGATTCATCGATCCGGTCTGGAGGTGGCTGCGACGTGGTTGGCCTGTGGCCTGGATACGGACAACGCTTACTTCTACCGGCAGTCCGACATTCCCGAAATTCCCGAACTGACCTGGATCCTGAACGGCGTCACCGCGAAGGGCCTCATGAATCGGGCGCATTCGTACAAGGCACAGGTGCAGGCCAATGACGACCGGGGTAGTAGCGATCCTGACAAGGGTATCGTTATGGCGTTGTACAACTATCCGATCCTGATGGCTGCGGATATCCTGATGTTTAAGGCGAACAAAGTGCCGGTTGGACGCGACCAGAAACAGCATATGGAAATGACGCGGGATATCGCGCAACGCTTCAATCATCGCTACGGCGATATTCTTGTGATACCGGATGCGGAGATTAACGAGAATACGGCGACGTTGTCCGGCCTTGACGGACGAAAGATGTCCAAGAGCTACGATAATACGATTCCGTTGTTTGTTGACGAAAAAAAACTGCGCAAGCTGGTCATGAAAATCAAGACGAACAGCCTGGAACCCGGCGAGCCGAAGGAAACGGAAGGATCGACGCTCTACGAGATTTTCAGGGCATTCGCCAATGATGACGAAGTCAAGGACGTCGAGAGGCGTTACGCCGAGGGTATCGCCTGGGGCGAGATGAAACAGTTACTGTTCGAGTATCTGAAGGAACACATCAAACCGATGCGTGAGGAATATAATCGGCTGCTGGATGATCCTGCGATCGTTGAAGAGGAATTGTTGAAGGGTGCCGAGCGCGCGCGGGAAATATCGGTGCCCTACATTGCTGAAATTCGCCATGCAATTGGCATTCGTCAGCTGGGCTGATGAAGGCCAAAGTCAATCTTTCCGAGAAGTTTTCCAGATTCGACGATCAGATCTTGATCTGACCAGCAATGAATGAGTAGTGAAACTGTGATCGTGACTTTATACTTTGATCGTAAGCCGGCTGCTTGACCAAGGTAGGAAAGCACTTGGAAGACGAAGAAACAAAAAAAGAAGAGGCCAACTACGGTAGTCTCGAGGAGACTGACACAGCAGAGTCGATGCGACAGCTGTGGTGGTCCATCGCCATCATCCTAATCATGCTCGGACTGATGGCGTTATTCTATTTTTGATGCGGAATGCGGGCCTCAGTTTGGACATACCGCCCTGTGGTCCATCGTTACCCTGTCGCCGACATGTTGATGGTCCGCGTCGGTCCTCACGCCTTGCAGAGAGCTCATGCGCGCAAGATATTTTTCACTGCTAAGTCACTGAAAAAAAAGTCTATTTTGGAGTGGAGGCGTTTGCAGAAGATGATTGACTCGCGGTTTGAGTCGCCGTGTGCGAGACCTTCATGAGCACTCGGCCTCCAAAGTAACCACCATGTCGAACGCCTCGTATCGTGATTTCGATGCCGCCGAGGACGAAGCGGCAATGCGTGCCTGCATCATGGAATTACAGGACCACGAACGAATGATCTACACGCGGCTTCCGCCGGGCGAAGCCGTTGTTGATGACTGCATCCAGCATATGTTGGAGCAATGCCAGCAATACGATGGCCGCATCATCGTTGCAGAGGTCGATGGAGCAGTCGCTGGATTTATCACTGTGTTGAACAGGGTGGTCAGTGAGAGACCGGACGATGGGAAACTCGAATACGGCTTGATCTCCGATCTCGTTGTACTGGATGGACACCGGGATCAGGGAATTGGGCAGGCACTTATCGGGCAGGCTGAATCTCATGCGAAAGGTAGTGGCGTTGAGTGGCTGAGAATCGGCGTGATCGTCGGCAACAGCGCCGCCGAACATCTTTATGCTTCCCTGGGGTTTTCGCCCTGGCATGTCGAACATGAAAAGCGGCTGATTTAATTGGAACCAGCGCGGCTGGTCGGGCTACTCAATTGATTTGCATTATTCCGGCTTTGATCAGATAAAGGATCGTCCGCAAGCTCGAAAGGAAACGGTCGTGCTCCGATTCCCCGGTTCCTGTATCTTCTCAGCTGGCAACAATGCAACGACCTTTAGCGAGAAGACCGATGACCGAACAGCCTATCAGCCGTTACCCGGTGCCTGATATCAACGATCTTCCTGAGGATATCCGAACGCTGATTCTCGAAGTGCAGGAGCAGACTGGCTTCGTGCCGAACGTTTTCCTGGCACTGGCTTACCGGACTGATGAATTCAGAGCTTTTTTCGCGTATCACAATGCGTTGATGGAACGAGAGGGCGGCCTGACCCAGGTGGACAAGGAGATGATCATCGTCGCGACATCCGGGTTCAATCAATGTATCTATTGCGTCATAGCGCACGGTGCAATTTTGCGAATTCGGGAGCGGAACACTTTGGTCGCCGACCAGATTGCGACCAACTACCAAAAGGCCGATATCTCGCCGAGGCAACAGGCGATGCTAGATTTCGCAGTCATGATTGCGGCCGATTCCGCGTCGATCGATGACGACGACATCGAGCTATTGAAGGCGCACGATTTCTCGGCTGATGATATCTGGGACATCGCCGGTATTTCCGCGCTCTATGCGCTCTCGAATCGCATGGCCAATTTCGCTCGCATCCGTCCCAATGACGAGTTTTTCCTAATGGGGCGGCTATCTAGGGACGATTGCTAGGGATCCGTTGGTGGCGTGACCAAAAAGTATACGCTTGAAGGCCACTACCCGTTGACGTCGCACATCGTCGTCATCCTGCCGACCCTGATTCTCTTCGTCTTCGTAGCTTACTTCTTTTTTCTGGCTAGGCCAGGCCCTGTGTGAAAATACATGACCCGTGCGATGGGATGGGAAGGGGTGTGGCTGAGCCGAACTTGATAATGTCCCTGCCCGAGCGCTGTATCGAACGCTTGACATCGAAGAAGAGAAGTTCGTCATGTACACCCATGAGTTTGGGGAATAAAGGAACAACTGAATGAAGAATGTGCCTATCAGCGCCACGCAAGCACTAAGTAAACTACAGGAAGGCAATGCCCGATTTGTCGCCGGAGACCGGTGCGTCGACATCTGCCAGAGCTATACCCGGCTCGATGAGCACCTCGATGGCCAGGCACCGTTCGCGGTCATCCTGAGCTGTTCTGATTCCCGTGTGCCGGTCGAGATCGTTTTCGACGCCGGCTTGGGCGATCTCTTCATCGTTCGGGTTGCCGGCAATATCGTCACGCCTGCTCTGATGGGCAGTATTGAACTGGCGGTGGAAAAATTCGGTCCGCGACTCGTCGTCGTTCTTGGCCATTCCGGTTGTGGTGCCGTTGACGTTACGATCCAGGCGATGAAAAACGTTGATGGAATGATGACGGATCATGTCAGTTCGATCATCGAACGAATCCGACCGGCCATCACCGAGGTGCTAGAGGCTGATGCTGAAGGTGATCATGCTGTCCTGTTGCAGGACGCCGTTCGCTCAAATGTTCGCGCTGGTGTCGATGCCCTGCTGTACGGCTCCAGTACGTTGGCGGGATACGTTCGCGATTATGGGCTGCTCGTTGTGGGTGCCGAGTATTCGCTGGAAACAGGCCAGGTGAATTTTTTTGCCGGGAGCCCGGACAAGAGCTAACATTCTGGCCTGACTATCGAAATCAGTCACATGTAGCGAGGGCCCGGCCTATGGTGTACAGGATCGTCTGATGGAGAATGGGGATCGCTACGTCGCCGAAGTGCTCGGCACCTTTGCGCTGGTCTTTGCAGGGTGTGGCGCCATCATTGTCAATGATTTGTATGGCGGGCAACTGGGATTGGTCGGCATCTGCATCGTCTTTGGCCTGATCGTCATGGCGATGGTCTATTCGATTGGTAACATTTCCGGCGCCCACATCAATCCGGCGGTGACCATCGGCTTCTATGTAGCAGGTCGCTTTCCGCTGCAGCTCGTCGTGCCTTATATCGCCTGTCAACTGGTTGGTGCAGTAATGGCAGGCGTGGTGCTTCGCTTGCTGTTTCCCGAACATGAATCGCTCGGTGCGACCTCGCCCGCGGTATCTGTCGGTTCAGCGCTGGCGGTCGAAGTCTTGCTGACCTTCATCCTGATGTTCGTCATTCTCAATGTATCTACTGGTCACAAGGAGAAGGGCATCATGGCCGGCGTTGCCGTAGGCGGTGTCGTTGCCCTCAATGCAATGGTCGGGGGTCCACTTACCGGTGCGTCCATGAATCCTGCGCGGTCCCTAGGACCGGCGATCGCAGCACTGGATCTTTCGTCGATTTGGCTGTATATCGTCGGTCCTGTTATCGGGGTTGTGGCGGCCTGGCCGACCTGCCGATGGATCCAGGGTCGGGATTGTTGTCCGCCAATTTCCGAGGGTGGTGAATAGTGGCTCAGACCCTGAGGCTGCTCTTTCTCTACACAGTCAATTCCTGCCGCAGCCAGATGGCCAAAGTGTGCGGCCAATGCCGCGAACGAGGTGCTCGTCCATTATCGCCGGGCCCGGGATGAAATCCGCGACTGGATCGAGACCTTGCCCGAGACGCTGGCGGCTACGTCAGACACCTGAATCGCTTATGATTATCCTTTGGGACGGGTCGGGAGGCAGGGTTTGAAGTACGCGCTCATCAATGCAGCACTGGTCGGTACCGGCGGTTTTCTTGGCGCCATGTTTCGATTTGGGTTGAATCAAGTTGTGCAGAAGTACGCCACATTGTCGACATTTCCGCACGGCACCCTGGTGGTCAATATGCTTGGCTGCCTCCTGATCGGTCTCGCCGTCGGCTTCGTCGAGACCCGCCAGCTGGTCGCGCCGGAGTTCCGTTTGTTCGTCATCATTGGTTTGCTGGGTGGCTTTACGACGTATTCTACCTTTGCCTTTGAGACGCTAGTGCTGCTCCGCGACGCAGATTATCTGAGGGCGGCGATCAATGTGCTGATACACGTCATCGTCGGGGTCATTCTGGTCTGGGCTGGTTATGCCTTGGCCTCCCGGTAGGGTACATCGTCAGATGCCGCAGATTGTTCGATCCAATCCGCATTCCAATGTTGGGATGTCGCCAGTGCCGGGTAATAAAATGAGGAAAGGCCTGGTTTCACTGGATCGGCGTACTGACCAGACTTACCTTGCTTTGCTATGCCGCACCAGGACCGTTTCATCGTAATGTTGAACTAGGTCGATCGACTTCAGTCCCTCCAATGGCAATGAGAGCATTTGGGATGCCTGCCTCTGGTACAAGGGTGTGGAGGCGTTATTCGCGGAGTTTGAGGCCGCCGGTGCTAACTATGATGCGAGCATTGCCCGCTATTAGGAATGTGGACGGTGCTGCACGATCAGGGACCCATTTGGTAATCTGTTAGACCTGATCGACGCAAAAAAGGGGGCACCTGAGAAAGTGCTATGGCTGGAATCGAATACGAAATCATTGCTGCCAATGCATCGCATGCTGATGCCATCCTCGAACTAATGCCACGGCTTGCCGATTTCGATGTGCCTGCGTCCCGAAATCCTCGTCACCTGTGGGAGCACGATGCAGAGATGCTGCGCCAATGGGCGTGCGGCGAGTCGGAGTGTCTCGTACATGTTGCCGTAGACAGCACCGAGAATGTGCTCGGCTTCTCGATGGTGACGATGCGTGCCGAATTGCTGAGCCACGAACCAAGCGCGCACCTAGAGACCATTGCCCTGAATCCATCGGCAGAAGGTTGCGGTATTGCGAAGGAGCTGCTGACGGCGGCAGAGAAAGCCGCGCAGGCAGAAGGTGCTTTGACGATGACTCTGCATGTTTTTTCGGTCAACGAACGCGCACGTGGCCTCTATGAGCGGGCCGGTTATGATGGTGAGCTCATGCGGTACATTAAGCGACTGGAACACAAGCGCACCTGAACATATCCTTGGTACTAACCGCCACATTCGAACCAACGAGTGAGGAGACGCGCCTGCTCGGTCAGGGTTTCAATCAGTATGCTGTCGAGCGCCTACCGTGGGATGGCTTTAACCTGGTCGCGGTTTCGTTCGTAACGACAACGATGAAATCCTCGGCGGCGTATCCGGATACCTCAACTGGAACTGGTTGTAGATATCCCTCTTATGGGTGGAAGAGTCTTTGCGCGGCCAAGGTTTTGGCAGTTAGCTGATGGGGAAACTGGAGGCGTCAGGCCGGGAGAAGGGCTGTGCCTGGGCGCATGTCGACACCTTCAGTTTCCAGGCACGCGGATTTTACGAATCCCTTGGCTACAAGGTATTTGTCACCCTAGACGACTACCCGCCGGGTCACTCTCGCCATTATCGAAAAAAGAGGTTGTAGGCGATGACGATCAAAGTACGTGAACTTCAATCAGCAGACTGGGATTCGGTCTGGACGTTTATGGAACCCGTTATCCGTGCCGGCGAAACCTATCCATTCGCCCGTGACATGGATGAGGCTAGTGTAAAGGGGGTTTGGCTGGAAGCGACGCACGCCGTATACGTCGCCGAAGACGAGGATGGGGTTATTCTAGGCACATACTACATCAAGCCGAATCAACCAACGCTCGGTGCGCACGTCGCGAATTGCGGCTACCTCGTGTCGGCAGGAGCGCGGGGACGTGGCATCGCAACCCTGATGGGTGAGCATTCCCAGGAATCGGCCGTTCGCCTGGGCTATCGAGCCATGCAATTCAATCTCGTCGTCAAGACCAACGAAGCCAGTATGCATATCTGGAACAAACTGGGGTTCAAACTGGTCGGTGAGCTGGAAGGCGCCTTTCTGCATTCCGAGCATGGTTACGTTGACGCCTGTGTTTTCTACAAGGTACTGGTGAGCTAGTGCGGGCAGCGATATACGAGTCCTTCCAGGGGCCGGTTGAGGTTCGCGATGCCGCAGACCCGACACCCTCGGACGACGGCGTGGTATTGCGGGTCGAGGCGACCGGTGTTTGTCGAAGCGACTGGCATGGTTGGATGGGACATGAACCGGATATCACGGTTCCGCATGTGCCGGGACACGAATTGGCCGGTGTGATCGAGGCGGTCGGCAAATCAGTCAAGCACTGGCGTGCCGGTGATCGCGTCACCGTGCCTTTCGTTTGCGCTTGCGGCAATTGTCCGCAATGCGAAACGGGCAATCAGCAGATTTGCGATTACCAGACGCAACCCGGATTTACGCACTGGGGTTCTTATGCCGAATACGTTGGCATTGACTATGCCGATACCAACCTAGTGGCGTTACCGAATGACATCGCGTTCGATACCGCGGCGAGCCTCGGGTGCCGCTTCGCAACTTCCTTTCGGGCTGTAGCTGCGCAGGGGAAGGTGAAGCCAGGTAGTTGGTTTGCGGTTCACGGTTGCGGTGGAGTTGGACTGTCGGCGGTGATGATCGCACGAGCATTCGAGGCGCGTGTCATCGCAATTGACGTGAACGAGGACGCTCTTTTGTTAGCACGCGAATGTGGCGCGGAAGCCGCAGTGCATAGTGGCGAGGTTGCTTCTGTGATCGAAGCGGTTACAGAGATTTCTGGGGGTGGTGTGCAGACGTCGGTCGATGCATTGGGTAGTGCAGAAACCTGCTTTAACTCCATTGCAAACCTGCGAAAGCGCGGACGGCATGTCCAGGTCGGCCTGATGGCAGGCGACGATTACCGACCTGCGTTGCCGATGGAACTCGTCATCGCGAAAGAACTCGAAATAGTCGGAAGCCACGGTATGCAGGCGTTTGAGTACCCGCGAATGCTTGACATGATCTCTAATGGCAAGTTGGCGCCAGACAGGCTCATTAGGCAACACGTCGACCTTGATAAGGCCGCTGCAGCGCTGGGCGATCCGGTATCTTTGAATGTCGCCGGCGTGACAATCATCGATCGCTTCTGAAATAAGATACGCAACATGAAGTCGTCCTCCAACCCTACTATTTTGCTGTCAGTTGTCCTAGCTGTGGCGTTATGGTTTGGGACGAGTTGGTTTGAGGACGATTCGCGCTGGTTGCCTGCAGAGCGAATCGCACCGGTCGATATATCGCTGCAGCCGCCACGCGTCGACACGCCGTTGCGGGTCAATACGGATACTTTGAGTTGCCAGCAGGTTGAGGCGAACCTCATCGACGATCTAGACGCTGCACGGTATTGCTTGACCGATGATGACTGCACGTTATTTGACTACGGCTATCCGATTCAATGCATGACTTCAGTATCGAAAGCAGAGATAACTTCGCTACGAATGTCATACCGTAACTACGAGCAGAGTTGCGCCTACCGCGTCTATTACGATTGCCCGTCCGACGTGATGGAACGTCAGGCAGTATGCCGGGACAACCGCTGCGAGGTCGAGTTGCAGTCACTGGATCCGCTCAAGGATGAAACGCTGCAGCATCTTGGCATCAAGGACCTGTAATCGGTCCACCGTATTGCAGTTGGAAAGACTATACCTCTCAGAACTGTTGCTCGACGATGGCGACTTTATTCTTGAGTTATTGAACGAGCCATCACTCAATCACTACTTATGATGAGAGTTTCATTGAGCATTACCTGATGCCAAACATCTATCCAGCTGGGCTGACACGATCGATGCAGTTCTGGCTGGGCGGCATTCTTGTGAAGATTAATCTCGTCCTCTACACCGTGTGGTTGCCTCGACGGCGGAAAACGCGTATCAATACTTGGTAGCGGGATTAAGTTAAATGTGAGTGATTCTTGAAAAGGATTCTGGAGAATAAAGGCGCTAGGGAGGATGTTTTTTTGGCACGACGAGTGGAATCATCACGACGATTAGCCTGATTACGGGGCTGTGCGCAAGGACGGAGTCCCAGGTCGCGATGCGGGATGGGATCCTGGTCGTCGCATTCGCAGATGTCTGAACTCCTGCAAAACTGTCGTCTCAGACAAGCTGGGCCGGGCGACGCGGAGGCATTGTCGTCGCTGGCTTTTAGATCCAAAGTATCGTGGGGCTATGACATCGAATTCATGAAGCGATGCCGTGATGAGTTGACGTATTCCGGGGAGGACATCGACGCCCCACACTTCCGGTTCCACGTATGCGAACTCGATGATGAGCTGGTCGGTTTCTATGCACTCGAAATCCTGAGCAAAATCGAGGCCGAGCTTGAGGGCCTGTTCGTCAAGCCGGATCTGACTCGAAAGGGAATTGGCAAATTATTGGTCGATCACGCGCGATCGGAGGCTAAATTGCTGGGCATTCATACGATAACCATTCAGGGTGACCCGAATGCCGATGCGTTTTATGAGTCGATCGGCGCCCGCTCTGCTGGCTATCGGGAATCCGCCAGTATTCCGGGCAGGTTCTTGCCGGTTTTCAAACTTGAGATTGATAAAGGGAAATAGGCGATGCCGGAGATCAGTTGGGATGATTTTCAGAAAGTTGAATTGAGGGTCGGGACGATAATCGAGGTTCAGGAATTCCCGGAGGCGCGGCGACCAGCCTGGAAACTGTCGGTCGACTTCGGTGCCGAAGTCGGTGTTCGATGGGCGTCGGCGCAGATTACTGATCTGTATAAGTCAGAAAATCTCTTAGGGAAACAAATAGTTGGCGTCATCAACTTTCCGCCGAAACAGATCGGTCCGTTCATGTCAGAATGTCTCGTGACCGGATTCGTAACAACGGAAGGCCCGGTGGTCCTGGCTGTTCCCGACAGGCCGGTCGAAAACGGATTACGTCTCGCCTGATAAAGGAGAATCGGGAGTCACCGTCATGTGTGTCTATACTGCGACTGTCACCTGGCGGCGGGATGACCAGAATTTTCTGGAAAACAATTACAGCCGCGGACACGAATGGTCTTTCGATGAGGGCTTGACGGTGCCGGCGTCGGCCTCTCCCGACCTCGTTCCGTTGCCACAGTCTGTGGCGGAAAATGTAGACCCGGAGGAGGCCTTCGTCGTATCGCTCTCGAGTTGTCACATGCTGTTTTTTTCTTTTGCTAGCGCAGCGGGGGAAGATCGTCATCGATGAATACTGCGATGACGCGGTCGGCTGTCTCGGTAAGGACGAACACGGCTGAATGGCGATGACCCCGGTGATATTGCGACCGATGTGTCAATACGCGGGCGAAGCGCCCGATAGCGTGCTGATCGAAAAGCTGCACCACAGGGCACATGAGTTATGCTTTATTGCCAACTCGGTCACCGAGATGCAGAAATAATACAAATAAAAAGGGAGACAAACCCAATGCACCAGGAAGTAACGCATCCGTGCATACAACACAAGCTGGCTTTGATTCGTGATTGTGAGACCGGTCACCAGAAATTTCGTGAGTTGGCCACCGAAATCACGATGTTCGTGTGCTATGAGGCGCTGCGGCATGTCAAGGTCAAAGATGTTGATGTTGAGACGCCGTTGACGACAACTAAATGCCAGATGTTGGACGAGCAAATCATTGTTGTGCCCATCCTCCGGGCCGGCGTTGGCATGCTGAACGGCATACTCTCGCTGGTGCCATCCGCGCGGGTCGGGTTCGTGGGTTTGGAGCGAGATGAACAGACGGCCGAAGCGTCGACTTACTACGAGAAGCTTCCAGGGCATGTCGCCGACGGTATCAGCATCATCGTCGATCCGATGGTTGCCACCGGTGGCTCCACGATTGCGGCGATCGATAAGCTGAAGTCGAAGGGTGCTCGGAGAATCATCGTCGTCTGTATCGTTACCTGTCCGGAAGGCCTCGAAGCGGTTCACAAGGCGCATCCAGACGTTCAGGTATACGCGGCGACCATTGACGCAGAGCTGAATGACATGAAGTATATCGTTCCCGGGCTCGGTGACGCCGGCGACCGTTTGTATGGAACTGTGTAAACCGGTCGAGGGTGGAGCCAAAGACAAAGGAAAACAATGCGAGCGTCGAATAATTCCTTCGCGGAATAGATGACCGCCAGAAACGGGCCGAATACGGGGCGATTGCAAAGATGATGCGCGATGGGACCGGCAAGCGCGCACTCGAATATTCATGCAGATGGAGTTTTCTCGGCGCGCGAAGAATATTTCGATATACATCATGCTTGGCTTCGAGAATTTCGGGCCGTTGATGAAAAATTTGGCAATTACAAGGTGAGCAAACCCTGCCTATATATCAATAGCCTGGATGACGTAGATCAGAAGGAGCTTGTCCACCTTAGAAAGAGTTCGGTCAAAGAAATGAAACGCCCCTATCCAGTGAAGAAGTGAGCTGAAAAATGGATATAAGAACGAAAAGTCGTCGCGAGTTCATGCGCTATCTGGCCACCAGTCCGGTTGTTGCTGCGATGGCCGGGATGGATTTTGCCAACGGTGCAACGGCAGCGATGTCGCCTGCCGACGCCATCGATATCTTCGATCTCAAGGCGACGGCCGAAGTAAACATCCCACTGGCGCACTGGGGATATCTGGAAACAGGTGTAAACGATGATGAGACCCTGCGTGCTAATCGAAAGGCATTTGAAAAGTACTATGCCCGTGCGAAGCGCCTCGTCAGCGTTGCCGATGTCGATATGTCTGTGGAAATCCTCGGTACGCGCTGGCCGACGCCGATTATTCTCGCGCCGCTCGGTTCGCAGCGCGGATTTCATGCGGAAGGTGAATTGGGGTCGGCACGTGCTGCGAAATCGCGCAATCACCTTCAGATATTGTCAACGGTATCCTCAACGTCGGTCGAAGCGGTTGCTGAAGCACGCGATGCGCCAGTCTGGTTCCAGCTTTACACGAGGGGTGGATGGGAAGACGTGAAGACCCGGCTACGTCGCGCCGAAGCAGCCGGCTGCCCGGCTGTGGTGCTCACAGTCGATATGGCCGGCGGGCCCGATGCGCGTCATACACTCAAACGTGCGATTCGGGAAGATGTACGCGACTGCGCGGCGTGCCACGAGGGGAGCGGCATTGCGGCGCAAGGCAAGCCGATGCTGGGCGGCATGAGTGGGGACACCGCAGAAATGGACCTCACCTGGGAGTTTCTTGAACGACTCAGGCAGGAGACGAAGATGAAAGTCTTCGTAAAAGGTATTGTCACGGCTGAAGATGCAGAGAAGAGCATCGAGTACGGGGTTGACGGCATCATCGTATCGAACCACGGTGGTCGCGCTGATGAGTCCGGGCGCGGCGCGATCGAAAGTCTGGAGGAAGTCGCCGGCGCCGTTCGGGGCCGAACGACCTTGTTTATGGACAGCGGTATTCGACGTGGTGTCGACATCTTCAAGGCACTTGCGCTGGGCGCTGATGCGATTCTCGTCGGTAGGCCCTACATTTATGGTCTCGGCGCATTCGGCCAGGTGGGCGTCGAGCGTGCGCTGGACATCCTGACGCAGGAACTCAGAATTGCCATGCAGTCCTTCGGCACACCGACGTTGGCTGATATCGGCCCGCACAGCATCGGGAAATTCTAGGTTTAGGATCGAGCTATGATCGGGAGGCGAAAGCACCGCGCATCGAGAGTCACGAACTCATCATCGAAACGCAGGGAGCGACGGAGTCCTGCGATGCTAATCACCAGGTCGCCGCGATGCTGGTGTTTGTTGCCCGTCTTGAAGCGCTCAGCGCCACAAAGAGGGACGAGATCGCGGGTTGGGTTATCATGGAAGCGCTGATCGGGCAGCATTTTACGTGGCGCCTGTTGTTCGTGCCGGCTTCAATGAGAATGCCAATACTTCGCAATAATGAGGAGAAGAAATGACCAGTGAACTGATGAGCCTGAGCTGGGCACTCGCACTCCAAATCGTAATGTGGGTGCCCTACATATTAAATACGATCGCGGTGCGCGGGTTAATTGATGCAGTGGGTTATCCCGATGACCCGAAGCCGCTGTCCGATTGGGCTGACCGCCTCAAGAACGCCCACTACAATGCGGTCGAGAACCTCGTCGTTTTTGCCGCGCTCGTATTGACGGCGCATGTAGCCGGCATCACGAGCGAGATGACGGTCCTGGCATGCCAGATCTATTTTTGGGCACGGGTCGCGCACATGCTGTTGTATACGTTTGGCGTGCCATTCGGCCGGACGCTGGCATTTGCAGTCGGCTGGATCTGCCAGGTCGTGTTACTGCTGGAGATTCTCTAGTTACAGCACCGTGGTCACCGGGCTGCGTCCGGCGAGCTAACTAGCGTTGCCGACTGTCTCGGTAGGCCCTGACTTGGTCCTCGAGTGAGGTCCAGCGTTCCAGTGCCTGATCGAGTTCGGCTTGTGCTTTGGTAAAGGCTTCCAGTATGGGTGTCGTGACTTCGTGATCCTGCGCGTAAAAGTCACTTGCGGAAATCTGTGCCTGAAGTGTCTCGAAATACTCTTCCAACTGGTTGATGCGGTCCGGAAACTGGTCTAGCTCACGCTGTTCGTTGTAGCTCAGTTTTTTCGCAGCTGGGCGCGTTGCGCCATCGCTATCAGAAAGTTTGTCCTCCGCCACCGTCGCGGGTCGTTCGACTTCCGCCAGCTCACGACCGTGTCGGACCCAGTCCGAGTACCCACCGACGTACTCCTGCAGATTGCCGCCTTCTTCGAAGACGATGGTGCTGGTGACCACATTGTCGAGGAATTCGCGATCGTGGCTGACGACGATTAACGTGCCGTTGTACTCGGTGAGTTTTGCTTCAAGAACCTCCAGTGTCTCCATGTCGAGGTCATTGGTTGGCTCATCCAGGACGAGAAGATTCGCCGGGCGTGTAAATAGTTTCGCGAGGATGATTCGGTTGCGTTCGCCGCCCGACAAAGCCTTTACTTTGGTCATTGCACGTTTTGGCGTAAACAGGAAACCCTTCAGATAGCCGACAATGTGCCGGTCCTTGCCGTTGAGTTTGATGTAAGTCCGGCCGTCTCCGACATTGTCAGCAACGGACTTTTCCTCATCGAGCGATTCGCGCAGCTGGTCAAAGTAGCCTATCTCTAAGTTGGTGCCGTGTTTCAATGTGCCGCTCTGCGGGTCAATTTGTCCGAGCAAAAGGCGCAACAGAGTCGTCTTGCCGACACCATTGTTGCCCAGGATTCCGATCCGGTCACCGCGCATGATCTTTATTGAGAAGTTATTGATCAGGGGTTCGTCGTCGTAGCCATAGCTTACGTTCTTGGCACGAATGACTTTACGACCTGATGATTCGGCCTCCTCGATATAGATGCGGGCGGCGCTCTCTCGCTTGACGCGCTTTGCCCGTTCTTCACGCATCTTCTCCAGCGCGCGAACCCGACCCTCATTGCGCGTCCGGCGCGCCTTGATGCCCTGGCGAATCCAGATTTCTTCCTGCTCGAGTTTCTTGTCGAACTCGGCGTTTTGTCGCGCCTCAGCCTCGAGCGCCTCTTCTTTTCGACGCACATAATTTCGATAGTCACCCGGCCAGCTCGTCAACTTGCCGCGATCGATCTCGATAATGCGTGTCGCAAGCCGCTGCAGGAACGCCCTGTCGTGCGTGATGAAAAGAACAGCGCCGTCATAGGAACGAACAATGCTTTCGAGCCAGGTGATCGTGACGATGTCGAGGTGATTGGTCGGTTCGTCGAGCAATAACAGGTCAGGTTTCTGAACGAGGGCCTTCGCGAGGGCAACCCGTCGACGCCAGCCCCCTGACAGTTCATTCATTAGTTTGTCGGTGGGCAGGTTGAGCTCTGAGATGGTCGTCTCGACGCGTTGCTCCAGGTGCCATCCTCCGTGGGCGTCAATTTGGCGATGCAGGGCTTCGAGTTCTTTCAGACCTTCCTTGTTGAGATCCTGCCGGGATCGCTCATGGTACTCGTCGAGCAGGGCCTGGATGCCGGTTAGACCGGAACGGACGACATCCCGAACCGGCAGGTTAGCGGCGTCCGGGAGCGATTGCTCGAGCTGGCTGACGACCAGGCCGGCCTTGCGAACGATCTCGCCCCGGTCACATTCGTTCTCGTCGGTAATCAACCGAAACGTTGTGGACTTTCCGGCACCGTTTCGACCGATCAGGCACATCCGTTCACCGTGTTCGATCGATAGATCGGCCTCGGTGAGAATGTTCTGGTCGCCGATATCGAGCGACACTTCCTCGAATCGAATCAGGGTCATGTGGGCAGGGTGCTGGGAAAAACGCAAGGATACACTCTGCGGACCGCAGGGATTGAAGAATGCCAGATTCAGCCGTACCATGGCGCCCGTGGACGAAGAGAAAATCATCGATCTCGAGACCCGGATCGCGCACCAGGAGCATACGATCGCGACGCTGAACGAGGTCCTGATCGATCAACAGGCACAGCGCACGAATCTGGCGGCTCAGGTGGAGGCGCTGACCGAGCGGGTACGGGCCCTGTCTGCTGCTGTGCCATCTGGCGATACCGGCGACGAGACGCCACCGCATTACTGAAGGATCCGACTGATGGGTAAACCGCATTTCCCTGAACTGATTCGTGCATTGCCGGAGCTTGAAGGAAATTTCCACGCATTCAGGCTGACTGCCGAAAATTGCGAAGTGTTGTTTGCGTCATATCCTGTGGGCACGGTTATCGAGCCGCATACACACCCTTCGGAGAATGTAGGTGTCGTCACCGAAGGTGAGTTGATCCTGACGAAAGGTGGCGTGGAAACCCGTATCGGTCAAGGCGAGTGGTACCATCTCGATTATGAAGAAGTGCATGCGGCTCGCGTCGAAGTAGCAACGTCCACAATCGAATTCTGGTTTAGCCGATAGGCATCGCTGCGACGAGTGTTCAAAAAGCCCGCACTCAAAACGGCCTGGGCCGTGATCTTTCTGATCTTACTTGCCTGGTCCGCATCCAATCCACATGACTATCCGGTCTAGTAGCTGGGGGCACCCGTTACGATTTCACGTGTGTGGCGTGCAGAGTGGGCCGAATCGCTGATAACTGGGTGGGAAAACCCGTATTGTGTGAAATTCGGTGCATACGGTCTGCTCTATGTAGCGTCCGTTAACAATTCTCGAACGGGCTGAGGCGGAGTTCACGCTACCGGGGAGTATTGCCATTACGACATTTCGAGTATTGATCTGGTCGATTCTGTTCGGCTTTGTCGCTTGGGCGTTGCCAGCGCCGGCACAGGAGAAGTCCGTGGAAGACGTCACTGTCGAAGAAGACACCCTACGCTGCATTTCTTCGCGACGGATTCGTCGGATCCGGATCGTCGATGACAAGAACATCCTGATTTACGTGACGGCGACTCACATCTATCACAATGAACTGCAGAACGTGTGTCATGGCCTGAGCCGCAACCGGTCGTTTTCCTATAACTCGAACGACGGGCTCTTCTGTGAGGGAGATGGTATTGGTGGAATGACGCTGGCAGCGTGGGACGCTGTTCGTCCGGACGTCAGGTGCTGGTTGGGCACGCATCGGCGAATCTCCAGAGAAGATGCCGATGCGATGCGCCGGGGTGAAGGCAAACCGGCACAGCCGGAGCCTAGACCCCTGCCGATGCCGCCTCCCTCGGAAGTGGGTGCAGACGAAGAAGAACTGGAATTCTGAGCGTCATCGGGTCGTCTGGCCGCTGCTCTTTAAGTTATTCGACAATAAGGAGGTCGCACCCAACTGGCTTCTCGACCGTGATAGGTAATCACACCGGATATCCTGATGCGTGAGGTGTCAGGCGTGCTGTTTTTGTGAGTTTCCATTTAATAGTGGTGTCAGGTACTGGCCGGTAAACGAGGCCTTGGTCGCCGCGACATCTTCCGGCGTGCCGGCAGCAATGATCTCGCCACCGCCGTCGCCACCTTCCGGGCCGAGGTCGACGATCCAGTCAGCCGTCTTTATTACATCGAGATTGTGTTCGATCACGACGATCGTATTACCTTTGTCGCGCAGTCGATGCAAAACTGCAAGCAGGTGCTCGATATCGCGGAAGTGCAGTCCCGTCGTAGGCTCATCCAATGTGTAGAGCGTATTGCCCGTATCGCGCTTTGAGAGCTCTTTGGCAAGCTTGACGCGTTGCGCTTCACCACCGGACAGCGTGGTCGCATTCTGGCCGAGACGAATGTAGGACAGACCCACGTCCATCAGCGTTTGCAACTTCTTGGCGATGACCGGCACATTGCGGAAAAACTCGGCGGCGTCTTCTATGGTCATCTCGAGGACTTCAGTGATGTTCTTCCCCTTGTAACGGATCTCCAGCGTCTCGCGGTTGTAGCGTTTGCCGCGACAGACATCGCAGGGGACGTAAACGTCGGGCAGGAAGTGCATCTCGACTTTGATGACGCCGTCGCCCTGGCAGGCTTCGCAGCGACCACCTTTCACGTTGAAACTGAAACGTCCCGGCATGTAGCCACGGGAACGGGCTTCCTGGGTCCCCGCAAACAACTCGCGAACAGGCGTGAACAGGCCGCTGTATGTCGCCGGATTGGATCGCGGCGTACGCCCAATCGGGCTCTGGCTGATATCGATGACCCGATCGACGAGATCCAGGCCCGTGATGTCTTCATAGGGCGCTGGGTTTTTGCTCGTGCGGTTGAGTGCTTCGGCGACGGCCTTGTAAAGGGTGTCATTGACCAGCGTTGACTTGCCGGAACCCGATACCCCCGTCACGCAGGTCATCAAACCCAGCGGGATCGACACTTCGATGGATTTCAGGTTGTTCCCCGTGGCGCCAGCGATTTTCAACTGGCGCTTCTTGTCGGCGCCGATGCGCTTGGCGGGAATTTCGATGGCGCGCCGGCCCGATAGGTACTGCCCGGTCAGAGATTGCACGTTATTGATGATCTCCTCCGGGGATCCCTGTGCGACGACTTTTCCCCCGTGGATGCCCGCACCGGGCCCCAGGTCGACGACGTGGTCAGCGGCCAGAATAGCTTCCTCGTCGTGCTCGACAACGATGACCGTATTGCCGATATCGCGTAGGTGTACCAGTGTGCCGAGCAGCCTTTGATTGTCCCGTTGATGCAGACCGATCGATGGTTCGTCGAGGATGTACATGACGCCGACAAGACCGGAGCCAATCTGGCTGGCCAGCCGGATCCGCTGCGCTTCACCGCCCGATAGAGTTTCGGCACTGCGATTGAGAGACAGGTAGTCGAGGCCAACATCGCTCAAGAAACTAAGTCGGTCACCTATTTCCTTTACGATCTTTTCTGCGATCGTCGCACGCCAGCCTTCGAGTTTCAGATCGCGGAAGAAGTCCCGCGCGTGACCGACCGATAGATCGCTGATCTCGGGCAGCGATCGGTCAGTGATAAATACGTTGCGTGCTGAATGGTTCAGGCGCGTGCCGTTGCAATCCGGGCAGGGTTGGCTGTTCAAGAACCGCGCCAGTTCTTCGCGAACCGCGTTCGACTCCGTTTCCCGATATCGGCGTTCAAGGTTCGGTATCACGCCCTCGAAGTGGTGATTCTGTTTTATCTCCATACCGCGCGAGTTGGCGTAGAAGAACTCGATTTTTACTTTGCCGCTGCCATACAGGATGATTTCGCGAAGCTTGTCCGGTAGTTCACTGAAGGGCGTTTCAATGTCGAACTTGTAGTACTTTGCCAAGCTCTGAATCATCTGGAAGTAGTAGGTCGTCTTTCGATCCCAGCCGCGAATGGCGCCGCCCGCCAGTGATAGGTCGGAATTGATGATGACCCGGTCCGGGTCGAAAAACTGCTTGACCCCCAGTCCATCACAGCCTTGGCAGGCACCGGTCGGGTTGTTAAACGAAAACAGACGGGGTTCCAGCTCGGTCAGGCTATAGCCGCAGATATTACACGCGAAGCGGTCCGAGAAGATGAGTTCCTCAGCATCCGCGTCGTCCATGAACGCGATGCGCGCGGTACCGTCGGCCAGCCGCAGCGCAGTCTCGAAGGACTCCGCCAGCCTGAGTTTCAGATCCTCTTTGACCTTGAAGCGGTCGACGACGGCCTCGATGTTGTGTTTGCGGCGCAGATCGAGCGTCGGCGGGTCATCGAGCTCACAGACTTCCCCGTTGATCCGGGCACGAATAAATCCCTGTGCCATCAGGTCCTGCATCAGCTGAACGTGTTCACCCTTCCGCTCGACCACGATGGGTGCCAGCAGCATCAGTTTACTGCCTTCGGATAAATTGAGCACCTGGTCGACCATTTGCGAGACTGTCTGAGCCTCCAATGTGACGTCGTGATCGGGACACCGAGGCGTGCCGGCACGCGCGTAAAGCAGGCGCAGGTAGTCGTAGATTTCCGTGACCGTTCCGACCGTTGAGCGCGGATTGTGTGAAGTTGATTTTTGCTCGATCGAGATGGCCGGCGAGAGTCCATCGATGTGATCGACATCCGGTTTTTCCATCATCGAGAGGAACTGACGCGCGTAAGCCGATAGAGATTCCACGTATCGGCGCTGGCCTTCCGCGTAAATCGTATCGAATGCAAGCGAGGACTTGCCCGAGCCCGACAGGCCCGTAAAGACGATCAGCTTGCCGCGCGGTAAGCTGAGATTGATGTTCTGCAGGTTGTGCGTCCGTGCGCCGCGAATGTCGATCGATTTCATAGTCAAGTCAGGGAATGCCAAACAACCTGCTAATATACGCCGCCGCAGTGGAGCGGCGCAAAAGCATGCATATCGCGAATTCATAATGAGCAGAGATTTCAGACAGATAATCGGTGCGATGCTCCCGGACGAGAGGCGCGCGGTTGGCGTGATTGCGCTGATTGCGATATTCCGCATGTTCGGGCTATTTGCCTTGCTGCCGGTTCTGGCTATATTTGCCGCCGACCTTGAGAACGCCACGCCGACCCTGATTGGTATAGCGGTGGGCGGTTACGGCCTGACGCAGGCGGCGCTGCAGATCCCATTCGGTGCGCTGTCTGACCGGATCGGCCGGATCCCGGTCATCCTGCTTGGCCTGATCCTGTTCGCGGCAGGGAGCATCCTGGCCGCCGTCAGCGACGATATTGCCGGAGTGATTGCAGGTCGATTTCTGCAGGGCGCCGGCGCAATTTCTGCGACTCTGGTGGCGCTGCTCGCCGATGCAACGCGCGAAGAGGTTCGTACGCGCTCGATGGCAATTTTCGGTATGGGCATAGGTAGCTCGTTTCTGCTGTCCCTCATTCTCGGGCCTGTGATTGCGGCCGCTTTCGGCGTGCGCGCGCTCTTCTGGATGGCCGCCGGGCTTGCTGTCGCGGCGGCCGTCATGACTTCATTGTTGCCAGGTGATATTGCATTGCCTGAGAAGCCGGTACGACGCAATATTGCTGCTGCATTTCGCCCTGACCTGCTAAGGCTCGATCTTTACATCTTCGTACTTCACGTGATCCTGACTGCGTGTTTTGTGGCGCTGCCCTTTCTACTGAGAAACGAGCTCGGGGTCGCTCTCGATGACCACTGGGAAATCTATATCGGCGCGTTGCTGGTATCGCTCGTTGGCACCATTCCGCTCATTTTCGTCGATGAACGCCAGGGCAAGCCGGCCACGGTCGCAGCGGCCATACTGCTGTTGCTGATCGGTCTGTCGATACTGGCTCTGGCAGGATCGACGACAATGATGGTATTCGCCGCACTCGCCATTTTCTTTGCAGGCTTTAACTTCCTGGAGGCGGGACTGCCTGCCCGATTGTCCATGAAAGCAGCCGGCGAGGTGCGCGGTGCTGCCCTGGGGGTCTTCTCGAGCGCCCAGTTCCTCGGCGCTTTTGCGGGCGGTCTCATTGGCGGCTACTTCCTGTCGGGCGGCAATCCGGCGACCGTATTTCTGGTCGCGGCCATGATCGCTGCGGCTTGGTTCGCCTTTCATCGCATAGGGCAATAACCAGCCGATAACGCGGCAAATCGGGCTGTTATTTGCCGGCCCAGCGCCTAAAATACCTATCCCGCGCAATAAGGCGCGGGCACAAGAATATCCAGATACAGGGGACAACTATGGCTCGCGGAGTCAACAAAGTAATTATCGTCGGCAATATTGGCAACGACCCAGATACCCGGTACATGCCGAGCGGCTCAGCGGTCACTAATTTGAGCGTTGCGACCAACGAATCGTGGAAGGACAAACAAACCGGCGAGCAGAAGGATCGTACAGAGTGGCATCGCGTTGCCATGTTCGGCCGACTCGCGGAGATTGCCGCCGAGTACCTGCGAAAGGGATCGCAGGTCTATATCGAAGGCAAGTTGCGCACGCGGAAGTGGCAGGACCAGAATGGTAATGACCGCTGGTCGACGGAAATTATCGCCGACGAAATGCAGATGTTGGGCGGACGCTCCGGTACCGGTGCGCCGGCGATGGGTGATTCAGGCCCGCCGCCGGGACCGCCGGCGCAGGGCGGCGGAGGCGCGCCAGCAGGCGGGACCGATCCCGGGGATCCCGACGACGATATCCCGTTTTAGCCTTTCGGGGGTGGGATCGCTCGCCGGGGCGAGCTACTACGACCAGTAGCCGACTATGCCGCAAAAGCTCTACATAAAGACCATGGGCTGCCAGATGAATGAGTACGACTCAGAGAAAATGGCGGATGTGCTGCGCGCGTCGCATGGTTACGAGCTGACGACGAATCCGGAGGAAGCTGATCTGTTGCTGGTCAATACCTGCTCTATTCGCGAGAAGGCGCAGGAGAAAGTGTTCTCGGAACTGGGACGCTGGCGGGCCTGGAAGGACAAGCGACCCGAACTCATTATCGGCGTGGGCGGCTGTGTCGCCAGCCAGGAAGGCGAGGGCATCCAGAAGCGAGCGCCTTTTGTTGACATGGTGTTCGGTCCGCAAACGCTGCATCGATTGCCCGAACTGGTTAACGAGGTCAGCAACAAGGGTCAGGGTGTTGTCGACGTATCTTTCCCGGAGATCGAAAAATTCGATTGCCTGCCCGAACCGCGTGCGGAGGGACCCACCGCTTTCGTTTCCGTCATGGAAGGCTGCAGCAAGTACTGTTCTTTCTGTGTGGTGCCCTACACGCGCGGTGAGGAAATCAGCAGGCCGCTTGACAATGTGATTGTCGAAGTCGTCAGCCTGGCCCGACAGGGCGTACGAGAAATCAATCTGCTTGGGCAGAACGTCAATGCATACCGTGGGCCCATGCACGACGGCAACGTTGCCGACCTGGCGACGCTGATCTACTACGTTGCATCGGTTGATGGTGTCGAGCGTATTCGCTTTACGACTTCGCATCCGGTCGAATTCACGGACAGCCTGATTCAGGCCTATGCGGAAGTGCCGAAGCTGGCGAATTATCTGCATCTGCCAGTGCAGCATGGGTCGGACCGCATCCTGGCGGCGATGAAACGTGGCCATACGGCGCTCGAATACAAGAGCAAGATTCGCAAGCTTCGCCA
>JAQWSV010000197.1 GCA_029243005.1 Woeseiaceae bacterium | reverse complement strand
AAGTGCCAGACTGGAGCGGTGTCTGGCAGCGCGTCGAAGGTAATGCCGGCATGTTCGATGTCTCGACCACTGTGCCGCCAGACGGCCGCGCCGGGACCCCAGGCGTCCGCCAGCACCCGCCGCTGACCGACGAATGGGAAGAGAAGTACCGGGTCAATCTTGCCCTCGTGGACAAAGGCTTGTTGCCCGACCCAATATCACGTTGCGGTACCTCCGCCGGTTTTCCCAGGCTGCTGGCCCTGCCGGATGTCTATGAATTCATCGTGCGTCCGGAACAGACTTGGATCATTACCGAAAATGGTCCTAACATCATGCGCATCTATACGGACGGCCGTGCCCACTTTGCACCGGAAGACCGCTGGCCGTCATTCACCGGCGATTCGGTTGGTGAATGGAACGAAGGCGTACTGTCCTTCACGACGATCAGCATGGTGGGTGAGCACGGGGCCGTGCTAGACCGCAGCGGCATGACATTAAGTGATCAGGCGACGGTGCGTACGAAGATATTCCTGACCGACGAAGGTTTGCTGCGCGCGGAGCTTGAAATTGAAGATCCGGTTGCGCTGACGGAGCCGTGGCATGTGGTACGACATTTTCGTCGAATGTCGGAGGGAACGCGCGTCTTCGACTACGTCTGCGCCGAGAATAATCGCAACCCGATCACAGACACCGGCCAGACGCTGACCCTGGATACCGAGGGCAATGTGATCGATAAGGAAATTCGCAATGAATAGACGCGCTTTCGCAGCAGTTGTTTTACTGATGCCACCGCTGCTTTCGGCGCATCACTCGAGCGCGATGTTCGATAGCGGGAAAGTGGTCGAAATCGCGGCGACGGTCACCGAATTCCAGTGGACCAATCCACACATTTGGATCGAGATTCGCATTATCAATGCAGACGGCGAGGAAGAGGACTGGAGCATCGAGGGTCGGGGACCCAATAGCCTGTTCCGCGAAGGATGGCGGCCCGGTACATATAAGACAGGCGATGAAATAACAATTCGTTTCAATCCAATGCGCGATGGCTCATTTGCTGGTGGATTCATCGGAGCAAGATTTGCGGACGGCATTACGATTGGAAGGTGGACAGAATGAGCGAACCCTGGGGACCCTATGATGTCGTCGATCAGTCAGACCTACATTCAGGATCAGAACGATGAAAAAGCGGCTTGTCTTTGTGTTCGCTCTTTTGGTATCCAGTGCCTGTTCCGAGCCTGATGCGCCTAAGCGGTCGGTCGAAAGCAGCTTTCAGCGCAAATTACAGACCCACCTAATCACTGCTAGCCCGGGTGACGTCATTGAGCTTCCGGCTGGCGTTCATGAGATTACGCGAGGACTTTCGCTCAACGTATCCGGCGTCACGATTCGCGGTGCTGGTATGGAGCAGTCTGTGCTGTCATTCAAGAACCAAGTGCAGGGCGCAGAAGGATTGCTGGTCACTGCCAGCGACTTGACGATCGAGGACCTGGCTATCGAAGATACGCGCGGCGATGCCCTGAAGATCAACGAGGGCAGCAACATCGTTATTCGCCGAGTGCGCACCGAATGGACCAACGGTCCGGACGAAGAGAACGGCGCCTATGGCATCTACCCCGTGCAGACGACTAATGTCCTGCTGGAAGATAATGTGGCGATCGGTGCGTCGGATGCCGGGATTTATGTCGGCCAGTCGACCAACGTCATTGTTCGAAACAATCGGGTGGAGCTCAACGTTGCCGGAATTGAGATCGAGAACACCGTGAGTGCCGATGTTTACGGCAATGTCGCCACAAACAACACCGGTGGCATCCTGGTATTCGATATGCCGGATTTGCCAATATTTGGACACAGCACCCGTGTCTACGGCAATACGATTGTGGCGAACAACACGGATAACTTCGGCGCCGAAGGTACGCCGGTCGCAAGTGTTCCGGCCGGCTCGGGTATCGTTATTAACTCCGGCGATCGCATCGAAATTTTCGACAATGACATCGCCGACAACGATACCGCTAATATTATCATCAGCAGCTATTACGCCACGGGCTATCAGGGTCAGTACGACGTTGCCGAAGTCTACGACCCTTATCCCGAATCAATTTACATCTATGGCAATCGCTTTTCGGGTGGCGGAGAGTCCCCGGATGGATTCGACCTGCAGGCGTTGCGCGTTGCCATTTTCGGAATCGGCGGCAGTTTTCCCGACATTCTGTGGGATGGTTACGTGAACGATGACAAGGTGGATGACGACGGCAACCTGCTGCCCGAGTACGCCATTTGTGTCGACAACGGGGATGTGGAGGTACTGAACGTCGATCTCCCGCATGACAGTACCAATATCGTTGTTGGCTCGCATCAGCACAACTGCCAGCAAAACAAACTGACCGCAGTCGAATTAAATCTGGCGGGACCCTGATGCGCACGAAGGTCCTATGGACAGCGGTCGCCGCAGTTTTGCTCGCGGCCTGCAATCAGGTGAAACCCCCGGTCACACTTCACCCCGCGGACGCGGTGCCGGAGCGCTTGAGCAACTGGCAAGTGATTCATGCCGACGGCGATCGCCTGACGCTCAATAGCGGTGTACTGCCATACGACCTCACCGTGCCACTGTTCACTGACTATGCGTTGAAATTGCGGACGGTGTGGATGCCCGATGGTATGTCGGCGACCTACAGGGACCGATCCAATCTCGAGCTGGACCTCCCTGTCGGTACGATCCTGAGTAAGACATTCCACTATCGCTACGCAGACTCGGGATTTCAGAAGCTGGATGTCGAGGCAACGCTGGAAAAAGACGGTTCTCTAAACCTCGATACGCATTACCTCGTCGAGACGCGATTGCTTGTCCATCATGAAGAGGGTTGGAAGGCATATCCCTATGTATGGAACGAAGAGCAAACGGAAGCGTTTCTCGAAATTGCGGGGACCGAATTCGAATTCACGTTTGGCGATGAAGCCTTTACCTACATCGTTCCCGATATGAATCAATGCGCCGGCTGCCACATGCCAGATTTCAGTACAAAGGCATTACGCCCGCTCGGGCCCAAGGCACACTTGCTCAACCGAACGTTTGATTATGTCGACGGCACCTGGCATCAGCTTCTGTATTGGCAGCAATCGGGCCGTCTGGCCGGATTTACCGAGCCACCGCCGATGGGCCTGACATGGGCTGAGTCGCGTGCAATTGCAACGCCTGAAGAAATGGCAGAACCGTCGCTGGACCATCTGGTCCGCACTTACCTAGATGTGAATTGCGCCCACTGTCACAATCCGCAGGGCCCGGCGGACACCTCCGCGCTGAATCTCAGTATTGGCCTGGTGCCGCCGAGGGAGCTCGGATTGTGCAAACCACCGGTGGCAGTCGGCCGGGGCAGCGGCAATCGCCCCTACGACATCTTCCCGGGGAATCCCGGGCAATCCATT
>JAQWSV010000171.1 GCA_029243005.1 Woeseiaceae bacterium | reverse complement strand
GACCTACATGGCGCTCACTGCGCGTGCTTCGGCAACCGCTGCCGACATGCTGGCCGAAGGCAGCCTCTGACCTCGCATGCAACTCGAAACGATCGACTGGGTCATTATCATCGGCACGTTCGCGGTGACGCTAGCGATCGGCTTGTTTGCGACACGAAGAGCGGGCTCGGGTACGACCGAGTTTTTCCTGTCCGGTCGCAACATGCCTTGGTGGCTGCTCGGCATCTCGATGGTCGCGACAACCTTTTCCTCGGATACACCCAACCTCGTGACCGACATCGTGCGCAAGAACGGGGTTGCCGGAAACTGGGTGTGGTGGGCATTCCTGCTGACCGGCATGTTGACGGTATTCGTATATGCGAGATTATGGCGGCGCTCCGACGCACTCACCGACATTGAATTTTATGAACTGCGATACAGCGGAAAGTCGGCCGCATTCCTGCGAGGTTTTCGCGCACTTTACCTGGGCTTTTTCTTCAACGTCATTATCATGGCCGCCGTGTCACTGGCTGCGATCAAGATTGGCGGCATCATGCTCGGGCTATCACCGCTAGATTCCCTGATCTGGGCGTCGATCATTACCGTCGCCGTCGCTACACTCGGCGGACTGCGTGCGGTGCTGCACTCTGACCTGTTCTTGTTCACGCTCGCCATGGTCGGCGCAATAGCAGCTGCGGTCTTCGCTTTGCGAGCACCGGAAGTAGGCGGCCTGGGTGCGCTGATATCTGCTCCCGCACTGGAAGGCAGCCTGTCATTCTTCCCGCACCTTGAGCGTGGGCCGGACGGCTCATTCACCACAGCCAGCATTGATCTCGTGGTTTCTCTGCTCGTCATCCCGCTAGCGGTTCAATGGTGGAGTGTCTGGTACCCGAGCGCAGAGCCGGGTGGCGGGGGATACGTGGCGCAACGAATGCTGGCAGCCAGGGACGAGAAGCACGCGCGTGCCGCTGTCCTTTTATTTAATGCACTCTACTACGGCGTGCGGCCATGGCCGTGGATCATCGTCGCGCTATGTTCGATCATCGTATTCCCTGACCTGGACAGCATCGCGCGCGCGTTTCCAAATGCCGATCCATCAATCATCAATGACGATCTCGCCTACCCCGCAATGCTGGAGCGTGTACTGCCGCACGGATGGCTGGGTCTTGTTGTCGCATCCCTGCTGGCCGCTTATGTATCGACGATTTCCACGCACCTGAACTGGGGTTCGTCATACATCGTCCATGACTTTTACAGCCGCTTCGTTCGACCCGGCGCCAGTGAAAGCGAGCAGGTCCTGGCGGGCCGGGTTTCGACGGTCATCATGATGCTTGTTGCCGGTTTCTTCGCACTGCAGTTGTCCAATGCATTGCAGGGCTTCCAGATACTGTTGCAGGTAGGCGCCGGCACCGGCCTGCTCTTCATCCTCCGGTGGTTCTGGTGGCGTATCAATGCGATTAGCGAAGTAGTCGCGATGGTTATCTCATTCGTTGTTGCCGTGGGGCTGCAGCTCGGCGACTTCGGGCTCGCAGCCTGGCAGGAACTGCTTACAGGCATCGGCATTACAACGCTCTGCTGGGTCTCGACAGCGTTTGTGACCTCGCCGGCTGACCCGGAGACACTGAAGTCCTTTTGTCGCCACATCAATCCGGGCGGCCCGGGTTGGCAGCACGTGTATGACGAACTAAGGGAGGACGGAACACTACCTGTGTCCGAACCAGTCAATATCCCTCGCGGCATTGTCTGCATGATGCTCGGCTGTCTTGCGGTTTACAGCGTACTGTTCAGTACAGGGTTCTGGATCTATGGTGAGGCAGTTGGCGGAACAGTGCTGGCTGTCACAGCACTCGCGGCATCGGCAGGAATCGTTCGTCTCCGGTTTAACGACTAGTTGCCATGGCAGATCATTGGAATGAAAAAATGCGTCGACGATATACTTGTCGTCGCGTTTCTTCCCCGCTCAACATCTACGCAGAACACTTCGACCCGGGCTGGGAAGGCCTTGCATGGAGCGACTTGTTCGTCGACATCACCGGTCGCGACGAATTAATGCCGCACTACGCCACTCGCATGCGCATGGGGTGGGATGAGCAGTACCTGTACATCAATGCCGAGCTCGTGGAACCACACGTCTGGGGCACGATTACCGAGAAGAACGCGAAGATGTTCGAGGACAACGATTTCGAGGTCTTCATCGACCCGGACTGCGACGGCCTGAACTACTACGAATTTGAGATCAACGCACTGGGGACTATCTGGGAATTGAGCCTGCCCAGACCCTATGGTGACGGGGGTATCCCGGTCCTCGGTTGCAATATTGAAGGTCTGATCAGTCGCGTGCGCGTCGACGGTTCCGTCAATGATCCGTCCGTGCCGGACCGGGGCTGGATGGTCGAAGTGGCAATTCCATGGGCAGGACTTCAGCCCTACCATTTATCAGGCTCATGCCCGCCACAAAAAGGTGATCGCTGGCGACTTAATTTTTCACGCGTGCAGTGGCAGCATCGAGTGGTCGACGGCCGCTATGAAAGAATTCCACCGCATGGCACGCAGCTGGCGGAGAGCCTCAACCCTGAAGAGCAGGAGCATCCGGAAAACAACTGGGTCTGGAGCCCCCAGGGTGAGGTCAATATGCACATCCCGGCACGCTGGGGGGAGATCGAGTTCGAATGAAGAGAATTGTCTTATTACTGCTCGTTGCAGTTCTTACCAGTTGCGAACCGACAGCCGACAAACCGGACTCACTACCGCGTATTGCCATCGCAGGTCTGTGGATTGAGTCGAGCACCTTCTCACCGGCGCGAACGCACGAACCTGCATTTCGTGCGAAACGTGGTGAAGAGATCTATACGTCCTATCCCTTCTATGCAGCCGACTCGCCGATCATGGCGCGTGCCGAATACTTTCCGGCATTGACCGGGCGGGCGATCCCGGGCGGCATAGTAACGCGAGAAGCCTACGAGTCACTGATGCAGGAGACGCTCGATCGACTCGCTAAAAATTTGCCCTATGACGGCCTGCTGTTCGAGATCCACGGTGCGATGAGTGTGGAAGGAATCGACGACCCGGAAAACGACATGATCCAGCGTATCCGGGCTGTAGTTGGTGACGACACACTGATATCCACGTCGATGGACCTGCACGGAAATGTGTCGTGGCAACTGGCGCTCGAAAGTGACCTGATCACCTGCTATCGAATGGCACCACATGAAGACGAAGTCGAGTCACGACAGCGCGCGCTGGAGAACCTGTTGGTTCGACTGGAGGACGGCACCGGGCGACCTGCCTACAAAGCATGGATACCCGTTCCGATTCTATTGCCCGGCGAGAAAACGAGCACGCGCGTTGAGCCGGCGAAAAGGCTCTATGCCACAGTACCGACGGTCGAAGCCCGTGATGGTGTGGTCGATGCAGCAATCTGGGTGGGCTATCCCTGGGCGGACGAGCCGCGCAATCACGCCGTTGTTATGGTGACCGGCGATGATGAAGCAGCAGTGACAACCGGCGCCGAAGAGCTAGCGCACCACTTCTGGGATATGCGTAACGAGTTCGAATTCGTCGCACCGGTTGCGACGCTGGAAGAAGCGCTCAATGAAGCGATCGATAGTGACAACAGACCATTTATCATCAGTGACTCCGGAGACAATCCGACCGCCGGTGGTGCGGGTGATGTGACTTGGACATTGACTGAGGTGCTGAAGCGAGCTGAGTTTCAGTCAGCCGACGGTCTGTCAGTCATCTACGCATCGATTCCCGGACCACAATTCATCGAGAAGGCATTGGAGATCGGTATCGGTGGAGAAATTGATGCCGAAGCCGGTGCCCGGATCGATGATCGTTATGCGCCGCCCGTTCGATTGCAGGGGACGATCATGTCAATCACGGATACCGATCCCGACGCCGAAGTGGAGGTTGTGGTCCGTGTCGGCAGTGTCGATGTCATCGTCACGAAAGTGAGAAAGCCTTATCACTACGAAGCGGACTTCGAACGCGTTGGTCTGGCGCCCTGGAATGCAGACATCGTTATGGTCAAGATCGGCTATCTCGTTCCGGAGCTGTATGACATGCGCGGCGGCTGGCTGATGGCGCTGACGCCGGGTGGCGTCAACCAGGATCTTTTGGGGCTGCCCTACGAGCGCATTCAGCGACCGATGATACCTTTTGATCCCGACATGCCTGACCCGGATCTCTCGGCGCGCCTGGTGCCGCTGTCGCATACCGAATAGACCGGACGCTCACCACCATTACCTGGAAACGGCGCCGGCGGTCGCCGATCGCGCCTGTGAATGCTCGCCTAGCATGGCTCTTTCGGCGATATACGATATAGACAATTTGATGACTTTGGCCA
The DNA here is from genome assembly GCA_029243005.1 of Woeseiaceae bacterium. Taxonomy (GTDB): domain Bacteria; phylum Pseudomonadota; class Gammaproteobacteria; order Steroidobacterales; family Woeseiaceae; genus SZUA-117. Next base: position 2,068 of record JAQWSV010000171.1, on the reverse strand, counting down.
TCACGCCCTGTATCCCGGCTCGAGCCCTGAAACCGCAGGCATTATCGGCTGGTGGCAAATTAAGGTGTCGTCAGTGCGGACCTGTGCCACTGGATGTATCACGCATGGACCTAAATGAGTGCTGCAAGGACAAATCCGAAGAAGTCCTTGCAATCATTGATTCCTGGATGGTGACGCAGAACAGTTCAAGTTGGACCAATAGCGAAGCTTATGGCCGACTGAGTGGGCACAAGAGCAACCAGCTTCTTAAGATCAGAAAACCGCCAAAGGATTGAACAGTGCACTAGTTTTGGCGGGTACACGAGATGTCATTCATGTTTTTCGCTTTCTAGCGTTCCGCTCATTGAGCTTGCTAACGATGATATCTACATCGCTCGTTACCTCCTTAAGACTTCCCTTTCGGAAGCCGTTAATAGTGCTTCGGCCATCTACTGAGATCACATATTTATACCAATGGGCACCTTCGGTATTCGCCGGCGGCTCTGTTCGCTCAATTGATACAACTTCGAAGTTTGGCATAATTAGCATCGCTCAAAATACCGCTAGCGTACAACCAAACATTGGCACTTGGCCAGCTGGATGCGCTAACAAGCCTGGGATGCCGAACCACTCACCGAACCCATGGTGGGCAAAGTCCTGATGATTCCCCTAGCAATCGAGGCCGGCTTTGGCGGATTCGGCACATATGGATCGCTGATCAATCCTGAGTTCGGTTCAAGCTTTCGTCTTGCTGCGGTTATGACGGATGCGCCATTTGCGACGACGCCGAAGCACAAGTTTGTCATCGACGATTTATGCAGCCGTTGCCGCGTCTGCGAGAACTCCTGCCCATCTTTCGCTATTGAGCCCGACAAGAAACCGTACGCGGCACCTACAAGCAGTAAGTCGACTTCGACAAGTGCATTCCATTTTTTGCAGACACTTCCAGCTGTGCGATTTACATTGCCGTTTGTCCGTGGACGCTACTGGGCGTCGGTCTGAATCTTGCGGAAAAAATTCGCACGCCTGACGAAGAAGCTCGAAAGCGGCGGCGACTGATCAGGGCACCGTGAGGTTGAGGGATTCCAGTACGCCCGCCAAGTGCTCCATTGCCTCCGCATCAGGCCCGGGATAATCGCCACTGATCGGCACATTGCCCAGGTAGCCGATGTCCGCCATCCCCGTCGCCGTCGTGTAGTACGCGCCAACCGCGACACTGCGGAATCGGTCGAAGAACCGGCCCTGCTCTTCCAGGCCAGGAGCAAGTTTGTCCAGCCATGCAATCCGATCCAGTAAATCGCTCGCCTGATCCGCACTGACCCGCGTGAACGAATCGCCGTAACTGGCAAGGCTTTGCTGCTCGAGCCACTCGAGGCCGGGCAGAATTTGCTCGCGGTCTCTTTGTTGCACCGCGTAGGGTGCGCTGATCCACTCATCAACAAAGTCCGGGACGCCGAGCGCACTCGCTGCAGGCGATCGATCGTCTGAGGGCAGAATCAGGTCACAAAGTCTTGTCGCGACGTCGATCTGAGCATCCGTCATCGTCCGCGCCCAGGGAACAACCGGATTTATAAGGTCAGGATCCGTGCCAATCGTCGCGCCATCGGTTGCTTCGGCAACACCCAGCAACGGCCCGGCCGGTCGCGGTGGAATCTCCTCACCCACTGATCGCTGATCAGATGCGTATCCGGCGTTCGCCGCGGCCATCGTCGCGGCGAGCCACTTGATCGTGGTGCGCCGGTCGATGCGCGCAGTGTTTTGGCGCGGCTTGCTCATATCGCACGCTTCTTAAGCTGGTCTGCCAAGTAGTCACTGCTGCGCCAGGCGAGCGCCATTATCGTAAGTGTCGGGTTTTTGTGTGCCTTGCTGGCAAACACGCTGCCGTCAGTGATGAAGAGATTGTCGATATCCCAAGACTGACCAAATTGATTGGTCACCGATGACCCAGGATCGTCACCCATGCGGGCGGTGCCGACTTCGTGAATGATCTCACCACCCTTCGATATCGCGTCCACGGGCGACATGTCACCCCACAGAATCCTACCGCCCAGGCGCTCGATGATTTGCTTCGTCGTCTTCTGGAAGTGCG
>JAQWSV010000167.1 GCA_029243005.1 Woeseiaceae bacterium | reverse complement strand
GCACGGATCAACGCCCCCCGCTGTGTTCGCGGCCGGCCGCTCTGGGCTTTTTTTACAAATGCCCGGGCAGCGCTGAAATCTTTATCGCCTAAAGATTTTTCGGCGAGCTCACAGTAGTAATGGGCAATCTGCAACGCCAGTGACTCACCACTCAGTACTTCGAGTTTCTGACCTGACTCGATAGCCATCTGCCACTCTTTTTCCTGCTCATAAATGCGACAAAGCTGCTCCAGTGCCTCAACCTGATAACGAGAACCCTGCGACAAGCGCACGAAGAGATTCTCTGCCCGATCGAGTAATCCTGCCCGCAGATAATCCTTTGCGAGTGAGAATAGCGCCTGGTCGCGCTGTTCGGCCGCGAGATCCGGCCTAGCGATGATGTTCTGGTGAATCCTGATGGCGCGATCGACCTCGCCACGCCGACGAAACAGACTACCCAGTGCAAAGTGCGTCTCGATCGTCTTGTCATCGACCCGCACCATCTTGAGAAAATGTTCCAGTGCTTGGTCCGTCTGCTCATTGAGCAGGAAATTCAGTCCCTTCAGGTAATCGATATTGAGCGCCTGAGGCGCCTCTGCGTCCTCATCACGGTCACCGAATCGTCCGAGCGCCCAACCGGCAGCCGCCAGCAGCAGGAAGAGTCCTGCCAGCAGAAATGTCGACTCAGTCGGCATCGGCTAACGGCAAATTCCGGAGGCTCGTCACTTCAGACTCGGAATGGCGCAATTGACGACGGAGCCGTCTTCGCTCGTTCATCAGCCTCAGGATAAACACCACTGTACAAAGGAGTCCGAAGACCCAACCGAAGACGAAGGTGACCGAGAACGCGAGAGCTATGGAAGGGCGAACTGTCGTAACAAAGAGATCCAGGTCAACAAAGCCGGGGTTGCTGCTCGTGAAAACCAGCATCATCCCAAACACGAGAGCGACGAGAATTCCGATGCCGATTTTCTTCAGCAAGTCACTGCTCCAGCAGAACTACAGCCGCACCGACCCATCGGCCGGAACCACCAATAGTGTATTGCTTTGGAAAAGATTTGGTAAGTAGCGCCTAGTTCTTGATGGCCAGATGCCGGGAAGCATCAACCCTTTCACGAAGATCTTTGCCAGGCTTGAAATGCGGTACGTATTTGCCCGACAGCGCGACTGCCTCCCCTGTCTTCGGATTACGACCGATCCTGGGGGGACGAAAATGTAGTGAAAAACTGCCGAATCCGCGAATCTCGATACGCTCTCCTTTGGACAGCGAGTCACTCATCAGGTCGAGCAGGTGCTTGACCGCGAGCTCAACATCTTTCGCCGGAAGATGCGTCTGTTTTCTGGCGATAATTTCTATGAGTTCTGATTTTGTCATGACTTAATCGCTAATTCTTTTTCCTATATCGCCGCATAAGCTACCGATTAATAAAGGATTATAGCCCGGACAAGGTGGTCCGGGCTACCCCTTTTTAACTTTATGCCAACCGAAATGCCGGTCGACACATCAACCCAATGCCTACTTGGTACCGCCTGACATTTTCTCCTTGAGAAGCTCACCCAGGGTAGTACCACTCGAACTAGCCGCCGTTTCTGACTTGTAGCTCGACAGGGCTTCCGCCTCTTCATGGACTTCCTTGGCCTTGATAGACAGGGCGACGCTACGGTTTTTGCGATCAACGTTGGTGAATTTGGCCTCAACCTCGTCACCCACCTTGATCATCGTACGGGCGTCTTCTACCCGGCCACGAGCCAGTTCGGAGGCACGCAGCGTACCAGTGATGCCATCACCCAGGTCAACCGTCGCCACTCGTGCATCGACTTCGGAAACCGTGCCTTTGACCACCGAGTTTTTCGGATGCTCGGCAAGCCAAGCAGAGAACGGGTCTTTGTCAAGCTGCTTGATGCCGAGAGAGATTCGCTCCCTTTCTGCATCGATCGCCAGAACGCTGGCCTCAATTTCCTGACCCTTCGTATAGTTACGCACCGCTTCCTCGCCCGGGAGATCCCAGGAGATATCCGACAGGTGCACTAGTCCGTCGATGCCGCCGTCGAGGCCGATGAAGATGCCGAAGTCAGTAATAGACTTGATCTGGCCCTTCACTTGGTCGCCACGATTAACGGTTGCGGAGAATTCAGCCCACGGATTCGACTTGCACTGCTTGATCCCGAGAGAAATCCGACGACGTTCCTGGTCGATTTCGATGACCAGAACTTCAATTTCTTCGCCAATCGATACCACCTTGCCCGGATTTACGTTCTTGTTCGTCCAATCCATCTCGGAGACGTGAACCAGGCCTTCGACGCCCTCTTCTATCTCTACGAAGCAGCCATAGTCGGCAATATTCGTAACTTTACCGAACAGGCGGGTGTGCGTCGGATAACGGCGCGCGAGATCATGCCACGGATCGTCGCCCAGCTGCTTCATGCCCAGCGATACGCGCTGACGCTCACGGTCAAACTTAAGAATCTTGACGTCAATTTCGTCGCCAACATTGACCACTTCTGACGGATGCTTGACCCGTTTCCAGGCCATATCCGTGATGTGCAACAGGCCGTCTATGCCACCAAGATCAACAAATGCACCGTAGTCGGTGAGGTTTTTGACGATCCCCTTGACAGTGTTGCCTTCCTGCAAACTCTCGAGCAGCGCTTCGCGCTCTGCACTGTATTCCTGCTCGACGACTGCGCGACGGGAGACAACGACGTTGTTGCGCCGCTGGTCCAGTTTGATGACCTTGAATTCGAGGCTCTTGCCTTCCAGATAGGCCGGGTCGCGTACCGGTCGAACATCGACCAGTGAGCCCGGCAAGAAGGCTCGAACGTTGTCGATTTCGACAGTAAAACCACCTTTGACCCGCCCATTAATAACGCCTGTGACAATTTCACTCTTCTCGAATGCCTTCTCAAGCTCGATCCAGGTCCGTGCACGGACAGCTTTCTCACGAGAAAGCCTAGTTTCACCGAATCCATCTTCGACAGCATCGAGGGCAACCTCAAATTCGTCGCCGATTGATATTTCGGCTTCGCCGTTCTCGGTCTGAAACTGTTCTATGGGGATAACGGCCTCTGACTTGAGGCCTGCGCTGATGATGACAACATCATCGTTTACCGCAACGACCGTGCCCTTGATGATGGCTCCGGACTTTAATTGTTGACTGGCAAAACTCTCTTCAAATAACTCTGCAAAACTTTCTGACATTAGATTTAGACCAAGAGAATCAAATCGACCCTCACCCATACGTCTCCTTACTTCCTGTAAAAGACGGCTATTAACAAAAAAGAGCCAGACTCCATGTCCGACTCACCATAAAAATCCCTATTGCCACTCAATTTCCTGAACCCAGTCCAGCACGGTCAGGGTTACCTCGTCGATCGTCAGGTTGCTGGAATCCAGCAATCGGGCATCTTCCGCAGGTTTTAGTGGGCCGACGGATCGTTCGGAATCTCGCCGGTCCCTGTCCTCGATGTCCCGTGAAAGGGCGGCAAGGCTAACATCAATACCCTTGTCATTCAACTGCTTATGGCGCCTTTTCGCCCGCTCTTCCGCACTGGCCGTGAGGAAAACTTTAAGGTTCGCATCGGGGAAAACAGTCGTGCCCATATCGCGTCCGTCTGCTACCAGCCCGGGCACCTGTCGAAAGGATTTTTGCAGGTTCAGGAGGGCACTTCGCACCTTTGGCAACGCAGCAATCCTAGACGCCAGAAGTCCGCATTCCTCGGTCCGAAGCTCGGCGCTAATCTCCTCCGCGGACAACCAAACCTGCTCACTGCCGTATTCGTCAGTCGAAAACCGTGCGTCCAGACTCGCGGCAATGGATGCAATATTCTCCTCATCCGCGGGATCAGCCTCCCGGCGGTTCGTTGCGAGGGCTACGAGCCGGTAGAGGGCGCCGCTATCCAGCAAATGAAAAGCCAATGCAGTGGCCACCTGCCTTGCGATCGTCCCTTTGCCCGAACCACTCGGTCCATCGATCGCGATGACAGGGATACCGGCAGCTTTAGTGCTCATTCTGGTTTCTCTTCCACCTCTGTCATCGACACGCCGAGCGATTGCAGGCAGTCAACGAAGCCGGGAAATGATGTATCGACGTTTCGTGTGTCGGAAACGGTGACTGGACATTCTGCCACTGTTCCTGCGATGGCGAATGACATCGCGATCCTGTGATCGCCGTGACTGCCAACATGGCCACCGCAGATCCTGCCGCCTTGCACGACCGCGCCGTCCTCCGATTCGTCGACTGAAACACCGAGCGCACACAAACCGTCGGCCATAGAGGATAGCCGGTCGCTTTCTTTGACGCGCAGTTCGCCAATCCCACTGAACCTCGTACGGCCTTCCGCGCAAGCCGCGGCTATAAAGAGCACGGGGAACTCGTCGATTGCCAATGAAACCTTGGCGGGATCTACATCGATGCCGGTCAGTGAGGCAGACCGGACGATCAAGTCAGCAACAGGCTCCCCGCCTTGCAGTCTGCCGTTGTTGAATGAAATGTCTGCGCCCATCGCCTGCAGAATATCGATCACTCCAGTCCGTGTCGGATTGATGCCGACGCCTGGAATCTCAAGCGTCACCGCTTTCCCGATTGTCGCTGCAAGTATCAGGAATGCGGCCGACGAAAGGTCAGCCGGGACGTCGACCTGGATACCATTCAGTGACTGGCCACCACGCATCTGAATCTGTGTTCCAGCCTGGGTCACGACGGCGCCCATCGAACGCAACATGCGCTCCGTATGATCACGGGTGACCGCCGGCTCCACAATGGTGATATCACCCGTGGCGCAGAGTCCCGCCAAGAGAATTGCAGATTTAACCTGAGCGCTCGCAACCGGCAGCCGGTAGTCAATGGCAGCCAGATCCCTG
>JAQWSV010000165.1 GCA_029243005.1 Woeseiaceae bacterium | reverse complement strand
TCGTGTCACCGCCCGGTGCCATCGACCGCTCGCCCTGTGGCACCGGCACAAGTGCCCGGTTGGCTCTGCTCTTTGCTCGCGAGGAAATTGGCATTGATGAGTCGCGACGATTTTCCGGGATCCTCGACACCTATTTTGATGGGCGAGTCGCGAAGGCAGACATCAGGAACGGCGTTCAGTATGTCACGCCAATCGTGCGTGGCAGCGCCTACATCACCGGCTTTCACAATTTTGTCATGACCGAGGCCGACCCGTTTCCCGGCGGATTCCGACTTGGTCCGAAACTGGGTGAAAAACCCAGGTAATATTACCACCAGACATTTACTGCCAGCCCATCGCATTCCAGAAACCCTCTTTCGCTGGAAAAAGGAACGCAATGATGTCGTACAGTTCTGGATCGTATTTTTTTAGATTTTCCGCAGTCATCGGAACATCATTACCGGTCGTTAGCCGAAAAGCAGGCTGACGCGGAGTACCGTCCTCATTAGTGGTGCTGCCCATTGTAGTTGCGTTCTGTCGCCCGCCGTAAACGATCTCTAGACCAATGGTCAGGTACTCATTGTTGAAAGAATCTTCCGGCAATCCATCCCAGGGCCGAAACAATTTATTCTCTATAGCGGTCCAAGTAGCTTTTTCCAAGCGCTCTTGAATGTCGGGGTAGGCAGCCATGATGCCGCCATCGTGAATCAGGTGAGTAATTTCCTCGATTGAAGCATCACGGCGCATGTCTGTCGGCCCACCCAAGCGGAAATAGTCGGGAATGATTTCTTCGTCCTGCAGGTCCTGACCGCGAAAGTCATCAGCGTGCATGTAAAACCCGATAGCTTCATTGCGTTCTTCGAAGTTCTTGAAGATTGTCATCGATGCGCCAGCCTTCTCGACATAGCCGGTTATTCGCCCGCCATCAGCTCGGTCTTTGAGGAGTAGCGCTGACGCTACTTTTGCAGCGTAGTCCACCTTGGCCGGATCGACACCGGCGGTGGCGTAAAAATTGAGGCCCGATACCTGTTTGCGCTGTGTAAATATGTCGAGGAAATTTTCTGCCTTGGGCATTTCGGCACGCGCGATAATGATGAGTACCTGCTCCATGAAGCCATCGTCGTTGGTTGCGCGAACTTCGGCGTAGTATTCGGCCGGATACTGCTCTGGCGATGCCGTGAGAAATATTTCGCCCGTATCCGTGTCGATCTCTACAATCTCAGTCGCATCCAGTTGATCTTCTTTGAGATAATTACGACGATCGCCGCCTGGAACAGGTTCCTCGAGGCTCCACGTTGGCTTTAGCTCGTTGGCAAAGACCGGTTCGATCTTGCCGATAATTTCCCCGATTTTCGTGTCTTTTGTCACCAAAAGGGCGTCGAATTCGTCGGTAAGAATCGGCGCATCCGCAATCGCCAGGACCGGACACATTGCTAGGATGAACGTCGAAAGGCCTAGAATTTGCCGTAAGGGAGTTTTGAACATCGATCTGTTCTCCATGCGTTGCGATATCGAAGTTGCGGAAATTCAGAGATTGAAAAACACTGTATATAATATACAATTCCCATAGTTTCCAAGCAACTCGCGGAATGTGAAGTCTCCATCATGCTTGCCGATTTATGACCGATTCTCTGCAAGCCGAGAGTCTTCAATTGGTCGCTGTTTTGTCCGGGTGCCTATTTGCACTTCTTATCCTCATCAACCGACTAATGATCAGTCAACAAAAGGCGCCAATTTTCGTCTTCGTGTCTGTCCGAAGCTTCGCACGATGGTCGAAGCGACGATCGTGATCGACACTGTGTCGGTCGCATCTCTAACTAATCGAGGGCATCGATTATGAGGATATTCCTGGTTCTTTTTGCCGCACTGAGTTTTTGTGGTTGCGTACAGACTAACGCTGAACAGCAACTGCTGGATCATGCTATCAGTGCTCACGGTGGTTACGAGAAGTTGCAGATGGCTGCAACCTGGGTGGCGGAAGTGCGCAGGTACCAGCGCGGGGATTCGTATGAACTCAGGAACTATTACCAGCCAGGCATGGTTCGGCTCGAGTCGGACCTGGGCAACGGTGAACGTTCCGCCGACGTTATCGGCCATCCGCATTGCTGGGGAAAGAATGGCCCAATCATAATTGCATGTTCTGCGGAAACCCGTGAAAACGATCGACCCCGGGTTGTTATGGAAATGGCGGCGCAGCTTTGGCCCTTACGCGGCGACGATTGGCGCTTGCTAAGTACAACGGCGGAGAAGGTTGATGGCATCGAATTGGCTACATTGCGCGCACATTACAAACCGCTGAATTCATTAGCCGTGCTGCGATTCGATGCAGAAATCGGGTTGCTGCATAGCATATCGATCGACGGCATCAAGGGTGGACGAGCCTGAACACACACACATGTTTACAGCGCCTATGAAGAACGATGCGGCGTTCTGATGCCCACGCACAACGTCAAATCTTTCGAGGGCGACATTTGGGTAGAG
>JAQWSV010000163.1 GCA_029243005.1 Woeseiaceae bacterium | reverse complement strand
GATGCCGGAAGCAGCACTAGCGCGGGAACTCGAACTTGACTACGCCTGCCTATCGTTGATCGTCAACTATGCGGCGGGACGTGGCGCAAAATCGATTCACGACGATCTCGAGGCGGCTACGATGATGGCTAAAATACAGGTCATGAAAGTCTTGCGCCTGTTTTTCGGAGTGATGGAAGAATGAGCGAGCCTGGTCGCGAGGTACTGGAATGAGCTCGCGCTGTGCGGAGTTCCGCCGCGCCTATTGAATTGTGTTGCCGGGCAGCAGATCGCCCGTCGTATCGAGATCTTCCGGCACTTCCTGTTCTATGCGCGTTATCTTGGCAATGACGCCGAATTTCGGGTGATCGAAGTATCGCAATTCGTTGTTGCGCACAATTCGATCTTCCTCGATTCGGTAGAAGGTTGATTGCGCGATAAAGACCGGGTCAAAACTGAGCGCCGCGCGAGACCCGCTGTCACCGTCCTGTCGGACACGCTCTTCCGTCGCCGGCATAAGTTGGGGTGCTTTTTGTTCGAGCGACAGATCGACTGCCATGTGCAGAAACCGGCTCAGGTAAAGCGAGATTGCTCCTTCGAGGCGTAGTGGCGGATCGCCGATACGACGGAGCGGGAAAGCTTTGGTTGCCTCTTGCTCCACCGTTGGCTGTATCCAGGCTGTGTGCATGAGAGGGCGATAGGCAGCCAGCTGCTTAAGCCGGTTCCAGGTGCTCTGTAACTGGTATTCCTCCGGGGGGATCAGCCGGATGCCCCGGCTCTCGTAGGTCGGGATTTCTTCGAGTGTCTCACCTGGCAGCAGGACGAACACCGGTTCTGCCAGTACCTCACCCTCGATGCCTGTCTCGTCGGGAATCGCCATGGTCAGCGACAGCTCGTCGTCGATGGGTACCTCGACGACCGGTAGCTCGGGAGGAATATCCGCTGAAAAATCGGCACCGGGCGGCGGTTGATCATCGACGACCTCGACATCCGGTGCGAAGATTTCCGTTGTACTCGCAGCGCTGCCTGTGTACTCGAATACAATCATCTCGACCGCGTATTCCGGGATAGGCGGTTCTTCCATCTCCAGGATGGCTGCATTGGGAACGAATTGCTGTTGCGCGAGGCCCGGACCGGCGGACAGCAGGATAGCCGCGCTGAAGAGCGTATTGAGACTGATACGTCTAACTGGTTCCAGGTTCATGTAATGCCAGTTGTCAGGATGCCTGTTCGGTGGATTGGACACTGTCCCGGGCCAGAATATCCAGAAGATTTTCCAGGTGACGGAAACGCTGTTCCGGATTTTTCAAGTCCAAGCGGAACTGTAGACGATGTGCTCCCTTTAATCGATAGATGTCGCCCTCGCTTTGCACCAGTTTGATCAGCGCGACAGGGTCCGTGCGAGTCTGCTTGGCAAAGACTAGGTAACCCCCTTGTTCCGCGGCATCGATCTTTTCGATACCGAGTTGCTGGGCGGCCAGTTTGAGCTCGGCGAGTCGCTGATGGTTTTTCGCGGCATCCGGTAACAGACCGAATCGATCGATCAGCTCTACCTGTAGGTCGCGCAACTCGTCTGCTGAGGAGGCGCTGGCGATGCGTTTATAGAGAATTAACCTCAAATGCACATCCGGCACGTAATCTTCGGGCAGCAGGGCGGGTACATGAAGGTTGATTTCAACGCCAGCATTCAGCGGTTTGTTGAGATCTGCGACATCGCCTTTGCGCAGGGCTTCGACAGCACGACCGAGCAGTTCCGTGTACAGGGAAAAACCGATCTCCTGGATCTGCCCACTTTGCGTTTCGCCCAGGAGTTCACCGGCGCCGCGAATCTCTAGGTCATGCGTCGCCAGTGTAAAGCCTGCACCGAGATCCTCCAGTGAATCAATTGCCTCAAGCCGTTTGATGGCATCGGCAGTCATTGTGCGGCGGGGTGGCGCAACCAGGTAGGCGTAGGCGCGGTGATGCGACCGTCCGACGCGACCCCGTAACTGATGTAGTTGGGCGAGTCCGAAACGATCGGCACGATTGATGATGATCGTGTTGGCCGTGGGTACGTCGATGCCGGATTCAACAATCGTCGTGCAAAGGAGGACATTGAAACGACGGTGATAAAAATCAAGCATGACCTGTTCCAGTTCACGCTCCTGCATCTGTCCGTGACCTATGCGTATGTCCGCTTCGGGAACCAGTTTGGCAAGCTTTTCCTCAATGCCGCCAATGTCCTCGACGCGATTGTGGATGAAGTAAACTTGCCCGCCTCGCTTGATCTCGCGCAGACAAGCTTCGCGAATCATGACGTCGTTCCACTCGCTTACAAACGTCCGGACAGATAGGCGCTCCGCGGGTGGCGTCGTGATCAACGACATTTCGCGAAGACCGCCCAGCGACATATTGAGCGTGCGGGGTATCGGTGTCGCTGTCAGTGTCAGTACGTCGATCTCGCTGCGCAGCGATTTGATTGCTTCCTTATGGCGAACGCCGAAGCGATGTTCTTCATCGACGATGACCAGGCCGACATCTGCGAAATCCATGGTGTGCTGCAGGAGCCGGTGTGTGCCGATGACGATGTCGACACTGCCGCTTCTTAGTCCGGCCACAATCTCTTTAGCTTCCCGGGGCGAGCAAAAACGTGACAGCACTTCCACGCGCACCGGCCAGTCCGCGAAGCGGTCACGGAAGGTTTGACCGTGTTGCTGTGCAAGCAAGGTCGTCGGCACCAGGATGGCCACCTGTTTGCCGCCGTGGACGGCAGCAAAACTCGCCCGCAAAGCGACTTCTGTCTTGCCGAAGCCGACGTCGCCGCAAACCACACGGTCCATCGGCTGGTCAGATGCTAGGTCCGCGAGAACTTCCTCGATTGTTCTATCCTGGTCATCGGTGAGATCAAACGTAAATCCGGCTTCGAATGCACGATATTCCTGTTCGGGCCAGTGAAAACGGTGCCCTGGTCGTGCTGCTCGCCGTGCATAGACATCCAGCAGTTCTGCA
>JAQWSV010000161.1 GCA_029243005.1 Woeseiaceae bacterium | reverse complement strand
TGAAGATGAATGGTCATGCGGTTAACAGGTGGGCCGGAGCAATAAAGGCGCAATGATAACAGCGCTCGCGGCAAAGCACGGCACTGCGAAGAGAATTGGCGAGTCTATCCAGTCGACCATTGCCGAGTAGATCAGCGCCCGAAATTTGGCATTGTCGTCGAGTCCGTTGGCCGGCATTACCTTGCTCATGCAGGTGACCACCAAGTCTTCCTCCGGGTCCACCCGGTCACTGCTGTGACAGGCGCAATCCCAACGCCAGCACTTTTGATAACGCCTGCGCAAAGCCATCGTATTACATAAAGATAATCGTATCGTCAGTGGTCCCGGAGTCGGAACAACGGATAGCCAAAAGGATCGAGAACCCGGTGTTCGACCAACCAGTCGGAGGCGTCCCTAGCATCTTCCTCAAACCAGCTTAGCGTATTGCCCAGCCGAAAACTGTACCCCCAGGTGTCCATGTCCCTAGCGAGCCGCTCGCGGCCGACGCCAGGCAGGTAATCGGCAAACACCATCTGCAGGTAGCACACCGCAGCCTCCTCGATGTCGTCACTGCCCGCGTCGCGATTCAGATTCGCGCGACGCTCATCGTTCATGCAGATAATGTGGCAAACCTCGTGCAAGAGGGAATGCACAGGAGTATCCGCACGAACAAAGACTCGCTTGCCGACGATGCCCGCCTCCGGCTCCCCCCAAAAACTTCCAGGAATGGTCTGTCCGTTGCTAACGTAGTCCGCCGTCAGCTCGAAGCGGTTCAGCAGTGAGTCGACCGCCTCGGACCCGATGTCGCCGACGGTCAGCACAAGCATTTTTCGCCTGTATCGTTCAGATGGCTGACAACTGGATCAGGATGACTCGGATCAGGTCATCGACGATCGCTTCGCGCAGCAGTTGTTCTTCTTTTTCCTTACCCAGCACGAGCGTCTCGTCCCAAGTGTAGTCGCGTGTGAGTGCTTGACTGCGAACGGGTAACAAAATGTGCTGCCCGGCTTGCAGTCCATAAGTAACGGTGTAGTACACCTCGTATTCAGTGGGCACGTTTCTCGCTGACACCGACAATACCCGTTGTCCAGTATCGTCGGAAACGATCGAAAATACGGCGCCCGCATCAGCGATTGACTCGGTTACTTCCACACCTGCGGTACGCAAATTCTCGCGAAGCCTGCGATAAAAGAGGCTGCGCCGATCACTGGTTTCGATATAAGTGCGCGCCATTTCAGGTGGCACAGTCGTCATACCGCGTAACTGAAATCCGCAACCCGCGAGCACCAGAAGTAGCAATGGCGCGAACTTATACAACGATATTCACCAGTTTGCCCGGCACGACTATTGTCTTCTGGATCTCCTTGTCGACAACGAAGCGCTGCACATTTTCATCGGCCAGTGCCAATATTGCGACCCGCTCCTTGTCCGTGTCCGCAGCAACCGAAATTCTTCCACGCAACTTGCCATTGACCTGCACGACAATCTCGATCGTGTCCTGCTCGAGCGCCGACTCATCGAAGTCCGGCCATTGCTCAAAAACGGGTGCGCTTTCATGGCCCAGCATCGACCAGAGTACGTGACAGATGTGCGGTACGATCGGAGAGAGGACCAGCACGATAGCATCCAGTGCTTCACGTTCAATGGCGCGGCTTTGCAGTGTCGCATGTTCCAACTTGTTAACGGCGTTCAGGAGTTCCATGCTTGCTGCGATCGCAGTATTAAAGGTGTATCGCCGGCCGATATCATCGCTGACCTTTGCGATCGTCTGGTGCGTCTTGCGACGCAATTCCTTTTCGGCATCGTTCAGAGTCGTGGTGTCCAGAGCAGGTGGCTTGCCACTGTCGACGTGCGACTGCACCGCCGTCCAGAAACGTTTCAGAAACCGGGATGCGCCTTGGACGCCATCATCTGACCATTCGAGCGCCTGCTCCGGTGGCGCAGCAAACATTATGAACAGGCGAACGGTATCAGCTCCGTATCGCTCGATGAGCTCTTGTGGATCTACGGTATTACCCTTGTTCTTCGACATCTTGGCGCCATCTTTCAGCACCATGCCCTGGGTAAGTAGGTTCGTGAATGGCTCGTCCGCGGACGACAGGCCAAAGTCGCGCATGACCTTTTGCCAGAAGCGCGAATAGAGCAGGTGAAGGATGGCATGTTCGACACCCCCGGTGTATTGATCCACCGGCATCCAGTATTCCTCACGTTTATCGAGCATGGCGGTATCGGAATCGGGGCTGGCATAGCGCGAGAAGTACCACGACGATTCAACGAAGGTATCGAACGTATCGGTTTCGCGGCGCGCAGACTTGGCGCAGGACGGGCAGTCGACGTTGTAAAACTCCGGCATATCCTTTAGTGGGGAACCGACACCGGTGAATTCGACGTCCTCCGGCAACACAACCGGCAGGTCCTTCTCTGGTACCGGCACAGCGCCGCAATCGTCGCAATAGATGATCGGAATAGGCGAACCCCAGTAGCGCTGGCGGGAGACGCCCCAGTCGCGGAGGCGGTAATTGACCGTTCGCTTGCCACGTTTCTCTTTCTCAAATCGTTCGGCAATCGCATCGAATGCGGCCTGGAATTCGAGGCCGTCTATGAAGCCAGAATTCACGGACTTTCCGTACGCAATATACGGCGCTTTGGAGACATCGATCTCGGTTCCATCGGTCGATTCAATGACCTGCGTAATCGGCAGGCCGTATTTCCCGGCAAACGCCCAGTCGCGCTCATCATGACCCGGGACAGCCATGACGGCGCCTGTGCCATAGCCCATCAACACGAAGTTAGCGACCCACAGCGGCACTTTTTCACCAGTGACAGGATGGACGACCGAGATGCCGAGCGGCATACCCTTCTTTTCCATCGTCTCCATCTCGGCTTCCGCTGCATGCAACTTTTTGCATTCTTCTATGAATGCCTGAATCTCCGGGTTATCGGCAGCTGCCCGCGTCGCCAGCGGGTGCTCTGCCGCGACGGCCATGTAGGTGACGCCCATCAGCGTATCGGGGCGTGTCGTGAACACCCAAAGCGGCTCGTCCTCATCTTCAACGTCAAAGGACAACTCAATGCCCTCCGAACGGCCGATCCAGTTACGCTGCATCGACTTGACCGAGTCGGGCCAGCCCTCCAGCTTGTCGAGGTATTCCAGTAGCTCGTCGGCATAAGCCGTGATTTTCATGAACCACTGGGGAATCTCGCGACGTTCGACCAGTGCATCGGAACGCCAGCCGCGTCCGTCGATGACCTGCTCATTCGCCAGCACGGTCTGGTCGACCGGATCCCAATTGACAATGGAATTTTTGCGGTACACGAGGCCCTTCTCGAACATCTTCGTGAAGAGCCATTGCTCCCACCGGTAATAGTTCGGCTTACAGGTAGTGACTTCCCGGCGCCAGTCGTAGCCGTAGCCCAGGCGATCGAACTGTCCGCGCATATCGGCGATATTCTGGTAGGTCCATTTTGCAGGCGGGATGCCCCGCTTAATCGCTGCATTCTCAGCCGGCATGCCGAAGGCGTCCCAACCCATGGGCTGGAGGACGTGTTTCCCATGCATGCGTTGGTAACGTGCGATGACGTCCGAAATCGTGAAGACACGAACATGCCCCATGTGCAGGTGCCCGCTCGGGTACGGGAACATGGTCAGGCAATAAAACTTTTCCTTGTCAGAATCTTCGTCAACATCGAAGCATCTGTGCTCATTCCAGAACGCCTGTGCTTCGAGCTCGATCGATTCGGGATCGTACGCTTTGTCCATCCGCTTGTAAGTCGCTCGTGATTACGCCGGGGTTAAAGGGCGGAAGGATACTCGGTTCTGGCTGCGGGCGCAGCCGCCCGGCGGTGACAATCACCGCCGGGACTGCTTTTTTCTACTCGCCGACCGCCGGTTGTCGGGCTTCGAGCTGGTAGTGCTCCATCAGGATCTCAGCAACTTCCGGACGTGAGAATTCCGGCGGGGGCGCTATGCCTTCGCTCAGCATCTCGCGAACCCTGGTGCCCGAAAGAAATACGTAGTCTTCCGGCGTATGGTCCTCGACCTCGCGCATCATGACGACGCGACCCAGTTTCTTCGACCAAGCGGTATGGTCAGCCGCAAAAATCTGGATCGCGAGCGCACCTTCCGGCAACTCATCGAAGATGCCCTGCGCATCGAACGGACCGTAAAAATCACCAACGCCAGCGTGGTCACGGCCTACGATCAGGTGGCTTGCGCCCATATTCTGGCGGAATACGGCGTGCAGCAGTGCTTCCCGCGGACCCGCATAAAGCATGTCGAAACCATATCCGTTCACCATCACGGTGTTTTCCGGGAAGTACACGTCGACCATCTTGCGGATGCAGGCATCGCGAACGGAAGCTGGGATATCCCCTGCCTTCAGGCGGCCCAGCAACATGTGAATAACGATGCCGTCGGCGTTCAGACGTTCCTGCGCCATGCGGCAAAGCTCTTCGTGCGCTAGGTGCATCGGGTTACGCGTCTGGAAAGCGACAACCGTTTTCCAGCCGCGCTCGCCAATTTGATCGCGAATTTCGACGGCTGTCTTGAACGTGTCACCAAATTCCGTAGCAAAATAGCTGAACGACAGAACCTGGATATCGCCGGAGACAGCGTATCGGCCGAGGCTCCGGAAAGTAGCAACACCCGGGTGTGCCTCATCCAGCGTGCCGAATATCGCTTCGGTCATTGTGTCCATCTGCTCGTCGCTAACCTCCTCAATCGCAGCCACTTCAATGACCGCCATCACCGGATTGCCGGCGACGTTCGGATCCCGAAGCGCGATACGGCGATTGACGCCGATACCTTCGACGCTGTCAGTCAGATTCAGCACCGGCACCGGCCAGAAAAGGCCGTCCGTAGTGTGCATGTCCGTCGCAACCTTCATGGCATCCGCAACATTCATGTAACCAGACAACGGCGTAAAATAGCCTGCGCCGAGCATGACGGCATTGGCCGCTGCAGCAGAGTTCAGCAGGATTGACGGCAGGAACTCGGCCTCGCTCAGGAGTGCGTTCCGCTCAGTTTCATTGGCGACATAGCGCGGCGCCAGAACATCCGCCCCGTGTGGTTTGATCATTTGTGGCATTCCTTATGCTGACGCAGCGACACGGTCTTCGGCGCGAGTGAAATATTCCTTGCGGATGATGTCGTGCATCATCAGGTAGTCGATAACGATCGACACTTCTTCCTGCAGGCTCATTTCGTCCGTACGCAAGTGAATCTCTGGGCTCTCTGGTGCTTCGTACGGATCGTCGATACCGGTAAAGTTCCTGATCTCGCCGGCGCGGGCTTTCTTGTACAAGCCTTTGGGATCACGTTCTTCGGCGACGCTCAGCGAACAATCAACGAAGACCTCTACGAAAGGCAGTTTCGCGGCCTCATGCAGCGCCCGGACTTCATCACGATCCGCCTTGTACGGGCTGATGAAGCTGGACAAGGCAATCGTTCCAGCGTCACCAAATAGCTTCGCGATCTCGCCGATGCGACGGATGTTTTCCTTGCGATCCTCTTCGGAAAATCCAAGATTCTTATTTATGCCTAAGCGCACGTTGTCGCCGTCGAGCCGGTATGACAGTTTGTTCATTGAGTGCAGCGCTTTTTCGAGCGCTACTGCAATCGTGCTCTTACCGCTGCCCGACAGGCCCGTGAACCACACCGTTGCGCCCTTCTGGCGCAGAATCTGGTAACGATCATCACGCGAGATTTCGCCATCGTGCCAGACAACATTCGTTGCTACTTGCTTTGCCATTATCTCAGTCCTTGTTTGATTTTATGGTTCTTTGTTGTTCGACGGCGTCACTGCCATCGCGTCTAGTTTTTCGTCGTTCGATGAATCCATTCAAAACCAGATCCGTGCACTTCTGAATCAGGTCAAAAAGATCCAGTTCCGGTTCCCGGACGATGATGTCACCCCAGCCATTACACATTCCTATCACGGCCTGCGCGGCGAAATGACAATCGATCGTGCCACGCAGGGCGCCCGTCCTGGCGCCCTCTTCGAAAATCTTCTCCAGTTGCTGCCGGTAGCGCGATCCGAGCTCCTTCAGCTTTGCCCGCTTGTCTTCCGGCAAGTACAGGCGTTCATCATTGTGAACTTTGAGCGCCTCATTACGCTCACGGTAACTTGTGAGGTGCGACGTTATCGTCGCCATCAACTTCGTCTCAAACGGTTGATCGCTGGACCCTATCGACTTCATACGTTCGACGTAGTCTTCGATGCCGAAGAGGCAAACCTCTCCCAGCGCCTCTTCCTTCGACTTGAAGTAGTAATAGAGGCTGCCCTGCTTGATCCCCATGCGCTCCGCAATATCTTTCGTGCTGGCGCCGTGAAAGCCCTTTTCAGCAAAAACCGACGCGGCCGACCGTATCGCCAGTTGCTTCTGGCTCTGGTAACGGCTGCTTTCAGCGAGTTCTTCCACGCGGGGATCATCCTAGTCTGGCGAGGAAGATATTCTATAGTTCTATAGAATATAGGGCAAGAAAAAATTAATATACTTTAAAAACAGTAACTTATTTTATTACATAATCAATCAGTATATTGAAAATCAGCCAGCGAAGCGGCGTCGTCGCCAGGCCAGCCAGCCTAGAATCAGTGAGGAAAAAAGTACGACCGGCCAGTTGCCGACCGTTGCATACGGCGTCGCCCCGGTGCGCGGCATGACGTCCCGGGTCATCGCGAGGTACTCGAATTGCGGTCCGGATTCGATGATGCCGCCGTCCGGGCCGATGAAAGCACTGACGCCATTGTTAGTCGCCCGAACGACATGGCGACCCGCCTCGAGGGCACGCATCCGGGCAATTTCGAGGTGCTGGTGCGGCGCGATGGAATCTCCGAACCACCCATCATTGCTGACGTTGATCAAGATGTTGGCGTCGGCGAGTGCGTAGCGTTGCTCCGCTGCGTAGGCATCTTCATAACAGATCGCAACGGCCAGTCGATTGCCGTCGGGCAGCGTGATTAATTCCTGGTACGCTTCGCCGCTACTGATGTCGCTATAGGGCAAGTTCATCAGCCGCATCCATTCGCGGACAAAATCCGGCACCGGGAAATACTCACCAAACGGCACCAGGTGTCGCTTCCGGTAGAACTGGCGAGTCCTGCCGTCAATTGCGACCACACTGTTGAACACCCGCGATCGTTGTGCATCCCGCTCAAGGATGCCAAACAACAGGGTCGAGTTGCCGACGGCAACATCGCGTTGCAGTTGCATGACGTAATTTTCTACCTGATCGAGGACCGCCGGGATCGCCACCTCCGGCCAGAGCACCAGGTCACTGTCGCCGTGTTCCAGCAGCGACGTCCGGTAGAGGTCCAGTGTCTTGCCGAATTGCTCACGCTCCCACTTCAGGTCCTGAGATACCCCGCCCTGCACGATGGTCGTCGTCACCGATCGGCCGGTTTCCGTCGTCCAGTCGACGGATTTCAGTGCGGCCCCGGCCAGCCATGGCAACAGGGTGACAACCACCATCGCGATTCGTGTCCTGCCGGTCGACTCGGCAGCCGCAAGAGCTGCGCTCACACTCAACATCAACATGAGCGAAACACCGAAGACGCCCAGGAGCGGCGCAAATCCGGCGAGTGATGTATCTATCTGGCTGTAGCCCAGCGTCATCCAGGGGAAGCCACTAAGGAACCAACCACGGAGCCACTCGAGAAATACCCAGACTGCCGACACAAGCGCGATGAAATACCACTGAGAGTCATTGCGAAGCGTGGCAATGATCCAGCCGGCCGCAGCGTAATAGAGCCCCATGATGATGACGAGCCCGATCATCAACAGGATTGCGAGGATTAGCGGCGCCTCTCCGAAGACGTGGATGGACACGTACAGCCAGTACGTTCCCGCCAGGAAAAGTCCGGCACCCCAGGCGAAGCCGATACGCGCGGCGATCTTCGGCGCACAATGGCGAAAGGCATACAGGAGCGGGATGACACAAACGAGCGCCAGGAGAAACAGGCCAAACGGAGCAAACGAGAGCATCGTCGCCGCACCGAGCAGAAAAAACACACTGCGAGCGGCCCATGGCTGCTGTTCGGTGAACTCCGCGACGGGAAATTTTGGGCTCACGTCAGCCGACAGACGCAACGTTTTCCCGCGCAACCCTGACGACCTGTAGCACATCGATTCGCCGTTTGTCAGCGCGGATCACGCAAAACTTGAAGCCGCGGTGCTCGAGGCTTTCGCCAAGTCGCGGAAGACGACCTAACTCATGCATTACCAGGCCACCGATGGTCTCGTAGTCTTCCTCTTCCGTGAACTCGCATCTGAAGTACTCATTGAAGTCATCGATGCGAGTCAGCGCGCGAACCGTGAAACACGGCTTGCCGTCAACATCCGTATCCGGCGCGATGAACGCAGCCTCCTCAGGATCATGCTCGTCGTCTATCTCACCGACGATTTCTTCAAGCACATCCTCGATCGTCAGGAGACCCGACACTCCGCCATATTCATCGACGACAATAGCCATGTGGTTATGACTGTCGCGAAACTCTTTCAACAGGGCGTTTAATCGTTTCGATTCTGGTATGACCGCTGCCGGGCGCAGGAAGGAATCAAGTTTGAGCGTTTCCTGGCTGGCGTCGCCAAAACATTTCAGCAGATCCTTGGCAAGCAGAATGCCGAGAATCTCGTCCCGATCCTCGCCAATTACAGGAAATCGTGAGTGACCGGAGCCAATGATCACGTCCAACATCTCTTCGATCGTCTGGTCTCGCTCGATGACCACCATTTGCGAGCGTTGGATCATGACCTCACGAACCTGCGTCTCGGCGACGTCCAATACGCCCGAGAGCATTTCCTTTTCTTCGGGTTCGAAGACACCTTCATCTTCTTGCAGGAGATCGTGGATTTCGTCGCGGCTCAGGGGCTCACCTTTGATAGCGCGGATGACGCGCTTCAATAAGCCGGTTTTTCCTGAGCCGTTGGTACTTGGCGGTTTGTCGTTCATCGTCCTCGTCTGTCGCCTTGGGGCCAAGCCCCGTAGACGCTAATATTGTAGCAGTTCACACCCTTTGAATTGCGTGCACCCTTTCACACCCGTGTTTTCTCCGAACCCCGTTCAGGCCGTATAGGGATCAGCAATGCCCTGTGTGGCAAGTACCTCCCGTTCGATTACCTCCATTTCCGCCGCCTCAGCGTCGTTCTGGTGGTCAAAGCCCAGCAAATGCAGCATCCCGTGCACAACGAGATGCGCCCAGTGATCAGCAGAGGCCTTACCGAACAAGGTGGCCTCGGCCTCGACGACCGGCGCACAGACCACGATGTCACCCAACGGCCATCGTGCATCGTCCGGCGCATAGTCGCCTATCCTGGCCGGGAACGACAGGACGTTGGTCGGTTTGTCCTTTTCTCTGTATGTCTTGTTGAGATCCCGACTTTCTTCATCATCGACGATCCGCACGGAGACCTCGACCTTCTCGTCAAAGTCGAGCTGCGACAGTACGGATGCAACCCAGGTACGTATGTCATCGTCGGCAGGCACGCTGCTCGCCGCGCTTGCAACCTGAACATCTACAGACAGATCTGTTGCCATCGCGATCGCGTGTTAACCCTGCCCGCCGTTGCCGTCCACCTGGTAGGCTTCAACGATACGCTGGACCAGCTGGTGGCGCACGACATCACCCGGCGTGAAATACGTAAATGCGATGCCATCGACCCTGCTGAGGATCTCTACCGCGTTTTTCAGGCCGGACTGTTGGCCGGAGGGCAAGTCGATTTGTGTAATATCCCCGGTAACAACTGCTCGGGATCCGAAACCGATACGAGTCAGAAACATCTTCATCTGCGCAATACTCGTATTTTGCGCCTCATCGAGGATGACGAACGAGTCATTTAGCGAGCGACCCCGCATGAATGCGAGCGGCGCGACCTCGATCGTGTTTTTTTCGATGAGTCTGGCGACCTGCTCGGTACCCATCATATCGAACAAGGCGTCATACATCGGTCGGAGATAGGGATCGACTTTCTGCGACATATCGCCCGGGAGGAATCCCAGCCGTTCACCCGCTTCAACGGCAGGGCGGACGAGTACGATCCGACGCACCTGTTCGTTTTCGAGCGCATCGATCGCACTGGCAACCGCCAGGTAGGTCTTCCCTGTTCCCGCCGGACCAATGCCAAACGCCAGATCATGTTCGCGGATATTTTTCAGGTAGGCCTTCTGGTTTGGACCGCGCGGCCGAACGAGTTTGCGTCGCGTCTGGATGACGACGCCATTCTCACCAACAACCTCCGAATTCTCACTCGCTTTATCGATGTCATTGTCGTTCATCACGAATTCCTGCAGGCACACATGTACGCGCTCCGGATCCAGCCTCTCGTGATCCGTCATATTAAAGAGGGAACGCAGGATGCCGCTGCCGATTTCCGCCGCACCCGGATTACCGGTGACACGGAAACGATTTCCGCGGCTAGCTATTTCAACATTTAGGCGGCGCTCGATCTGGCGCAGGTGCTCATCAAACTGACCGCAGAGGTTGGCAAGGCGACTGTTGTCGGCGGGCACTAGGACAACGTCCTGGGATATGCGTGGCGCGTTCAAGTCTACGTTTTCACACCTGTCGTTCTAGCGTCAGCGATACTGAAAGAGACTACCGCGATTGGACGCTGGCTGTATAGCTTAATAATTACCGACAATGACATTGCGAGTTCCGGCCATGAGGTCGACGGGAAAAGTTAAATAACTATAATTTAAGAAAATCAGGCAACGGCACGACTATCGACGAGTCGCCCGCGTAGTGAGTTAGGCAGTGCTTCGGTGATGGCCACATCGACGAACTGCCCAACCAGGGAACTGTCGCCGTCAAAATTGACCCAGCGCATGTTTTCAGTACGCCCGGACATTTGTTGCGGATCCTTCTTCGAAGGCTTCTCGACCAGGACTTTCTGCGTCGAACCCACCATTCCACGACTGATTTCCAATGCCTGCTGGTTGATGCGCGCCTGCAGTAACTGGAGACGCTGCTTCTTGGTTTCCATCGGCGTG
>JAQWSV010000140.1 GCA_029243005.1 Woeseiaceae bacterium | reverse complement strand
TGAAGCAGATGAATGCTCACGAAAGATGCTGGACCTATACACGGATTTGGTGCATCTCGAAGGCGAGCTTGAGGAATCCCCGATCAACATTGGTGATCAGACCCGAATTCCACCCTTCCTGGTCAAGAACCTGAATTCCTGATAGGGAAATAGATGTAAGTGATCTGGCCAACGGCGATAATTGCCGGCTTTCGCCACGTCTCTGCCATTTGCGCATAATTTAGACTCAGCGATTATCTGATCAATTGAATTGACGACCCGCCGGGCCGCCGAGGTGTTACTGCCAGTCCTGTCGCCAGATCGCGTCCAGTTCTTCCACGATGTCGGGGAACGTTGTGGCGACATCGCGCGTCTCGCTCGGATCGGCCACGATGTCGAAGAGCTGCCAGGGTGGCGTTTCGTTAGCCTGTTGTCCTGGCATCGTCTGATTGACGAGCTTGTATCTGCCCCTGATTAGCGCGCCGAACGGGTCTCGGGACCAGCCTGCAACGCTGGATTCGTCGTGCACGGTATCCACTAGGCCGGTCACCAGTGGCCAGAACGATCGACCCGCAAGCGGCTGCATGTCACGGCCGTCAATCTCAATGTCACCAGGTCCCGCAGCTTCGGCAATTTCGAGAAAGGTGGGGAGAATATCCATCACAGTGACAAAGCTGTGGCTGATTTCTCCTTCCGCGATGGCCGGGGGAAAGTGAATGAATGCCGGCGCGCGCAATGCACCCTCAGCCAGAGTTCCCTTGAAGTATCGCAGCGGTGCGGTTGCGGCCTCACCGAATCCCCTGCCGTGATCGATAAAGGAATTCATGCTGCCGAAGTTATTGAAGGTATTGTCGCGAGCCGCTTCTAGCGTGTCGAAGTGATCCGGCATGCTGGTCGGGCCGTCCTTGATGCCGATTTCGGCTGCCGAAGCGCCATGATCGGACAGGAACAGGATCACCGTGTTGTCGAGTTGATCGTGGTCTTCAAGGTGCTCGACGATGCGTCCGACTTCCCTGTCAAGTAGCTCGGTCATGGCAGCGTAGATTTCCTGGGCGCGGGCATATCGCCTTTGTAATTCAGTCGGGAGATCGGCCCAAGGTGTGGCCATTGGCCGAAACCGTTCGAGACTCGCGCCAGGCGGAATGACTCCGCGATCGACAGCGCGACTGACACGCTGTTCACGGAGTACGTCGTACCCTTCGTCGTAGCGTCCGGCATAACGATCCAGCCATTCATCAGGCGCCTGCAGAGGCCAGTGAGGTGCTGTGTAGGTAAGCATGCTGAACCAGGGCGCGTCGTCCAGATGTGCCGCGATGTACTCGAGTATCTTGTCGGTGTAGCTACGGGTGGAATAGAAATCTTCCGGCAAATCGGCGAGCGGCACATGGCGGTCGTCTTCTTGGTAGTACGAAACATCGCCCCAGAAATACTCGGCAAAATGACTGGATGACGCTTCCAGTAGTGTGAACGAGCGATCAAATCCCCGTGCTATGGGCAACGCCTTAGGGGTCAGCCCAAGATCCCATTTCCCGGCAAGGTAGGTTCTGTAGCCGGCAGCCTGCAGGAACTCCGGCAACGTCGCGACATCGATCCGAAGGTGATGCTGTCGTTCGCCGTCATCCCGTGGCGGCATGCGGCGTATGACGTGCTTGAAGCCTCGGCCCGAAATCAGCATCGATCGTACCTGCTGGCAGGCACTGGCAGTATGGAAACCGGTAAAGCGCAAGCCGGCATAGGCGAGTGCATCCAGCGATGGGGTGCTGATTTCCCCGCCGTACGAGCCGAGGTCGGTGTAGCCGAGATCATCAGCGATGATCAGCAGAATATTAGGCCGCGGATCTTCAGCATTGGCCGCGGTGCCGAGGAGTGATGTCAGCGTAACGAGCGCGTACAAAAGGTATTTCACCATTGACGTCCTTTTCAATTCTGGAAAAACGTCCTCTACGATTGCGTCGAGGCGCCGGACGGCATGAGCAATCGCAGGACGAAGGCAACCAGCAACAAGGCTGGTACATCACCGACGAGGTGTCCGGTTTCTGCCGGATCGCCGAGGGCCTGAACTGCCATGATGACCGCATGCACGACGCTTGACCAGATCGTGAAAGCGATCAGGCTGCGATTCTCGCCCGGATTTTTCGCAGCGAGAATCAGGAATATGCCAAGCGTTGCGTAGAAACCGACAATCATCTGAAAGTAGTACATACCCTCGCCACCATGCCACTGCCAGCCAGAAGGCCAGACGATCGCTAGCGGATAGACGAGTACAAAAACGACGCCAAATAGTCGCAGCGCTAGTTTGAGTAGTTTGTCTTGTTGTGCGGCATCCATCTTGATCTCCTGTTTGATTCGGCCTTCCTTAAGACTAGATTAGTCAGCCGTATTTACAAGGAGGGAACGATGATTCATTCGACCACGCTCAATATTGAGAGCAAGATGATCGATCGCCACTACGGTGTTGTAACCGGCGAGGCCATTCTCCGTGCCAACATCTTTCGAGACCTGTTCGCCAGCGTCAGGGATATTGTTGGTGGCCGTTCGGCGGCGGATAAGAAGGAGCTGAGAAGAGTCAGGGAGATTGCGTTTGAGGAAATTTCGCAACAGGAGTCTAAGCGGCGACCGGTGAGATTGGTACGGGCCACAACAACAGGTACAGAAGGAGCAAGACGATGGCGCCCGTATCGTCGCGACTATGCGACCGCCAGTCCGCATTAGGTCAGTGAGTTCTTTCCAATCATTGTCAAAAATTCGGAGCGCGTTCTTGCGTCCTTTCGAAATGCACCGAGCATCTGACTGGTAACCATCGACACGCCAGACTTATGAATGCCCCGCGTGGTCATGCATTGATGACTGGCATCGATAACGACGCCAACGCCTCGTGGCCGGAGTACGTCTTTAATGCAGTGTGCGATTTGTGCTGTCAGTTTTTCCTGAACCTGGAATCGGCGCGCGAATGCCTCGACGACGCGAGCCAGCTTGCTGATGCCGACAACCTTGTTACTGGGCAGGTAACCGACGTGTGCAACGCCAATGATCGGTGCCATGTGATGTTCGCAGTGTGACTCAAAGGTGATGTCGCGGAGTACGATCATTTCGTCATACCCTTCCACTTCCTCGAACGTTCTTTCGAGAAACATTACCGGGTCCTCGTGATAACCACTAAACCAGTCTTCATAGGCTGAGGCCACGC
>JAQWSV010000117.1 GCA_029243005.1 Woeseiaceae bacterium | reverse complement strand
ACTACCTCGCCGATAAGAAGATGATTCACGATGGACCAATCGAAGACGGCGTCATGCAGTTCAAGAACCCTGATGCAGCGACGGACACGCAAATTAAAAGCGGACAATCTGCCGATTCAGTAAACTGACGCTTCGATTTCTGACGGTATATCCCTATTTAATGGCAGGCGGATTCGCGAAGGACGGTGCAGTACAGGAGCAGATTGACGCGACGATCGAGGACGCTGTCAGTCGTGCCCGTAATCGCTTGCCCAAAGGCCCGAGCCTGACGAACTGTAAGCATTGTGATGCGAACATCCCGCAGGCCCGGCAGGAGGCGATTCCCGGTGTCCGCCTGTGTGTGAATTGCCAGGCAGAAGAAGACAAGAAGACTGAGGCGTTTGCCGGATACAACAGACGCGGCAGTAAAGACAGCCAACTGAGATAATAACAATGAAGAAATTACTGACTTTTCCCCTATTGCTCGTCTGCCTGACCACCTTTGCGGACAACCGCGAAGAAACCATCGGCGCAGTAATCGATGACTTTCATGCTGCCGCCGCTGCCGGTGACAGAGACCGTTACCTCAGCCACATGACCGAAGACGGTGTTTTCATGGGCACTGATGAATGGGAGCGCTGGCCGAAAAACCCTGATTTCACCGAGTACGTTGACGGCCGCTTCCAACGCGGTACAGGCTGGACCTACAAATCTGTCGAGCGAGTCATCAACCTCATGGATTCGGCCGACGTCGCGTGGTTCGACGAAGTTGTCTTCTCGGAAACAAACGGCCGTTTCCGTGGCACCGGAGTTGTCGTAAAGCAGGACGATGATTGGAAGATCGCGCACTACGCGATGTCTTTCCTGATCTACAATGAGGATTGGCCGGCCGTCGTCGAGATGACGAAGAAGACCGCCGCGGGAAAGCCTGGCAACTAGCCGGAGAGCTGGCCCAACTGAAACTGCCAGCCATCTCGGCTGGCAACGATGTCGTCCAGCGTCGTCACTCCGAATACGAATGGATACCGCTCCAGCGTGTGTACATGTGCCTCGGGTTTGTCGGCACAGCAATCCTCAACGACGCTCACAAGATAGCCGCGTTGTGAGGCCGCGGCCGCTGTAAAAAGTACGCAAACAGATGTCACAAGACCCGCCATCAAAAGATACTGTTTGCCGTTATCGTTTAACCACGCCTGTAGTTCGTCTGTCAGGAAGCCGTCAAAGGCTTGCTTGATGAAGACCGGCTCATCCCCCTGCGCTGCTCCGTACTCGAACACGCGGGCGCCCGACCTGCCCTCGATACAGGGAATATCATCGCTCAAACGGTATCGCGGCATCCAGTCCGACTTGTCTTTCTTGAATTGCGCACGCAGGTGGACAACATCAATGCCCTGCGAGCGACAGAGACTGAGGAGGCTCGCCACATTGGACTCAAAGTCAGGAAAACCAATGGGCATCGCTTCTGTCCAAAAGTCCTTCTGGACGTCGATCAGAATCAGTGCGAACAAATCCCACTGACCCGCTTCTTTGGACATGACTATTGCCTCGCTACATTGCAGTTTGCGTTTGCAAAAACCTACCCCTACGAATCTGCGTTTACCAGCAGTAATTTCCCCAACAAAAAAGATCGAGATGCGCACGCGGTGGTTGTGCCGGGCCGTTCAGGCGCCGTTGGGCCGGCAGGTTATCAACTATTTAGCCGATTTCGACGTTCGATATCCAGTACTGAGATCGAGCTTGGTGGCACGCGAATCAGCCGAGCAAGCGCGGCGCCAGAGTCAGTGAAACGATCGAGACAATGATAATACCGATGATATTCAGAAATACGCCGGCCCTAACCATCTGAGGAATACTGATTGCACCTGTGGAAAACACGATGGCATTGGGTGGCGTTGCTACTGGCAACATAAAGGCACAACTCGCCGCAATCGTGATCGGCACCGTCAGAGCAATAGGCGGGACACCAGCTTGTACGGCAATCGCACCCATTACGGGCAACAGCGTCGCCGTCGTCGCCAGGTTACTCGTCAACTCTGTCAGGAAAATAACCAACGCGACAGATGCGACAACCAGTACCGCCGTACCCAGGGCATTCAGAGGCGCCAGTTGTTGGCCCAACCACAAGGCCAAACCGCTGTCCGATACCGCACCAGCGAGACTGAGTCCGCCGCCAAACAGGATCAATACGCCCCACGGCAGCTTGACCAGGGTCTCCCAGGTCATCAGTCGCGGCTCGTCACTGTCCCCGCTCGGCAACAGAAAGAGGATGAGTGCGGCCGTCATCACGACACCGGTGTCTGAAATACCGCTGATATCCAATGCATCCGCCACCGGCTTCCTAAACATCCACGACAAAATGAGACAGCCAAATATAATCCCAACACTTCGTTCCGCTGTGCTCATCTCGCCCAGCTCCTCGCGCATTTCGTGCAGATGATTCTTAACAGCTGCGCTCGCCGGAATCTCGCAGGGAAACAGGAAGCGGGTTAGCACAAACCAGGCGATCGGCAGCATGACGAAGCTGACAGGGATACCGACAAGCATCCAACGCGCAAAACTGATTTCGATGCCGTAGTTCTCAGCCATGAAACCCATGAGCAATGCATTGGGCGGCGTTCCGATCAATGTTGCGAGACCGCCGATACTGGCTGAGTAGGCGAGGCCAAGGAGCATGGCGATCTGGAAATCGTTCCGAGTCTTCTCGGTCAAGTTCGGCACGTTGTCGCGGATGACGGCCGCGACAGAGATTACGATAGGCAGCAACATCATTGTCGTTGATGTGTTCGTCATCCACATACTGAGAATGGCGCAGACAAACATGAAGCCACCGATCAGTCGCCGGCCATCCGTACCTGCGTGATCGACGACGGCGAGTGCAATGCGCCGGTGCAAGCCCCAGCGTTCCAGCGCCAGCGCCATGATGAATCCGCCCATAAAAAGGAAGACGGTGGGATGCGCATAAGGCGCCGCCGTATCCCGGATGCTCGAGATACCGAGCGGGCCGAAGGCGACGAGTGGCAACAGTGCAGTGACTGGTACAGGAATGGCTTCCGTTGCCCACCACACGGCCATCCAGATGCCTACCGCCGCCGCGCGCCAGGCGATGTCCGGCATCACTTCTTGCCACTGCCCCATGACGAGCATGAGCACGAATATGGATGGACCCAGTATCCGACCGACGATCTGATAAGTCTGCAGAGCCTGCTTGTTCGCCAGGCCTGACACTGCAATTTCGTTTGTCATTATTGTTTGTGCGCCTCCGGCAAGCGAGGATAGCGTGAATCAGAGGCTAGCGCTCTCTATTGTGGTCAATGCAGAGTCAGCGAGTTGCTCGATATAGTAAAGGATCGCACCTAGAAACTAGACGAGGTAGAACTGCTCTTCGGCGACGAAGGCGCCGACCATGCCGCGATTCTCCAGCCCGTCGTATACAACGGCATTTAGGTCGATATGTATTGAGGAGTCCAGCCGGATATCGGGCGTTCCCATAATCCGGGAACAAAAAGGCTCAGGCGACGGCCGCGCTTGGCAGGATATCCGAGAGCGCATTCAGGGCGAGATCGACTTCAGCCTTACTATTGTAGTGCACTGGACCGACTCGAACGACACCGCCCGAATCGAATACACCCATGTGCCTCGACACCTCGATGGCATAGTTGTCACCGAACCAGACGAAGATGTTGCGGGCACCCAGTTCCGTCGCTATTAGCTCCGGCGAGATACCGTCAACGGTGAAAGCGACCGTGGGCACCCGCCTGTCCATCGCGTCCGGATCGGTGATGCCGTGTACCTGCACGCCCGCCAGCTGTTGCAGACCATTAATGAGATGACTGGCCAGTGTTGCTTCGTATCCGAACAAACAATCCATCGCCGCATGGACATACTTTCGCCGCCCCTCAAACGCGGGGTAGCGACCCTGATAGTCACCGGCCATCGTTTCACCGATCCACGCAAAGTAATCAACGGCGGCAGTCGTACCTGCCATGCCCTCGATGCTGGGCGTCCCAGTCTCGAAGCAGCCGGGGACCTCGTCGGTCGCCGGGCGCACTTTGTAAGGATCGAGGCGCTCCAGTAAGTCGTGTCTCCCCCAGAGGATCCCCTGATGAGGGCCGCAGAATTTGTAGGCCGAGCAGGCAAGGAAATCACATCCCAGGTCCTGAACATCGATGGAAACATGCGGCGTACTCTGCACCGCATCGACAAAGGTCATCGCGCCGATGGCTTTGGCCTTTCCCGCAATGGACTTGACGTCGTTGATCGTTCCGATCAGGTTGTTCGCCGCACCGATGCAGACAAGCTTCGTTTTCTCAGACAACACGTCATCGAATGCATCGTCATCGAATTGATATGTCTCTGTATTAAACGGAACCCAGCGAACCTTAAGGTCGAGGTCACGTGCCATCAGTAACCACGGCGAGATGTTCCCGTCATGCTCCATGCGCGTCAGCACGATCTCGTCGCCAGGGCGCAGCAGGTGACTAATCGAGCGCGACAGGTGCATGGTAAGCGTCGTCATGTTCTGGCCGAAGATAATTTCGTTCGGAGACGCAGCATTCAGCAGATCAGCCATCGCATGGCGAAGCTCGGTAACGATGGCAGTAGCAGATGCCGAATTGCCGAACGGGCCTTCCACATTGGCATTGGTCTCCAACATGTGTCGACTCATTGCGTCGACCACAGACTGTGGCACTTGTGTCCCCGCCGGGTTGTCTAGATAAACGCGCGGAATGCCGTTGTCAGTAAGGGTGAGCGCGGGAAACTTGCCGCGAATGGTATCGAGATCGAAAGTCATTGGCGAAAACCTGGGTATGAAAATGGCTAGCGACGTTTGGATTTATTGCGACTTCGGCCAGACGGCTGAGCTTGCTGCACCTGACCACCCCACTTCTCCCGGTGGGCATCCGCTGCGCGTTGTCGGACTTTGGCATGCCGCGTGGAAAGTAGCAATGAACCTGGGTCACAGACCTCCGCCTTGATCAGGCCAAGGTCGCTGGCCGCATCAAAAAGACTGGGATACCAGCGTTCCCAATTGGGCAGCAGTTCTTCTACCTGGTCGCGGAGACTCATATTTTGAATGTATACGAGCTATCCTGTCGTTACAACGACGCCGACAATGCAACAGTGTCTGTCTCGTACCGCTGCAGCAAACCTATCTCAACGGGCTTGTCTTCATGCGTATTGCGAACGCAAGCCTCCTCGCACAACACCTCGGTCGGGCAGACGACTCGGACGCACGTCGGGTTGCTCGGTTACACCGCTCATGGCTTACCTCTTTACGGGTACCGGTTTCGCGCGTTCCGCCTGGATCTTCAGGGCACCGTAGTAATCCGCGAAGGGCGGACGGTCGATATAGCGACCAGCGCCGCGCTCGACATCGAGCTTGCCGTCAGCCCATATGACCTTGCCGCGACTGATCGTATGCGAAGCACAACCTTTGACTTCCATGCCCTCGAAGATGTTGTAGTCGACATTCTGGTGATCGGTCTTCGACGAGATGGTTTTGGTGGCTTCCGGGTCCCAGACGACGATGTCGGCGTCAGCTCCGATCGACACTCTGCCCTTGCGTGGGTAAACATTGAAGATCTTCGCCGCGTTGGTCGATGTGACCGCAACGAATTCGTTCATGGTCAGACGGCCTGTTCCGACACCGTGATGCCACAGCACTTCCATACGGTTCTCGACACCACCCGTGCCGTTCGGGATGCTGCGGAAATCGTCCTTGCCCATGGCTTTCTGATCGGCGCAGAAGCAGCAGTGGTCCGTTGCCGTTGTCTGCAGGTTTCCAGCCTGCAGTCCACGCCACAGGGCATCCTGGTGTTCCTTGTCGCGGAACGGCGGGCTCATGACGTGCGCAGCTGCGACTTCGAAGTCGGGATGCTGATAGATGGAGTCATCGATCAGCAGATGACCCGCAAGCACTTCGCCAAACACACGCTGACCTTCGTTTCGTGCTCGCGTAATAGCCTCGAGCGACTGCCGGCAGGAATTGTGCACAACATAGAGTGGCACCTTGAGCACCTC
>JAQWSV010000113.1 GCA_029243005.1 Woeseiaceae bacterium | reverse complement strand
TGCAGCGGACCCAGGTCGATACCATGAGGGCTGGCCATGACCTTATCCAGGGTCAGCCCGTCCCGCGCTTCGCCAAAGCGGTCACCGTAGGGTCCAATACGCAGCAGAATGTCGAGGAGGCGCTCACCATTGTGATGGTGTGCCGTCGCTTCACGAACGGCGCTCGCATCGACGTGTTCCAGAGCAGGTGCCTTGAGCACGGTCTCGAGAATGCCCTCGAATAGCATTTCATTCAGTTCGCCTGCCTGCAGGCCGTTCATTCTAGACAGTAGTTCGACGAAAATCGCGTACTGGTCGAGGCTGCCGGGTGCTGGCTCGAACACACGCGGCGAATACCGTGCGAAGTTACGTTGGGCAAAGGCTGAAAACAGGAAGTCGTAGTTGCTGTGCTCGAGCTGTGTCGTCGATGGCAGGATATAGTCCGCGTGGCGGGTGGTCTCATTGATATAGATATCCAGAGCCACCACGAAGCCAACGTTGTCCAGCGCGGCGTCTATGCGCTTTCCATTGGGCACGCTGAGCACTGGATTGCCCGCAACAGTGATAAGCGCATGCACTGCGTCCTCACCTGAGCATTCCAATTCTTCTGCCATGCAGGATGCGGGCAGCATGCTCATATACTCGGGTAAGCCTCGCGCGCGCGAGTGCCAGCGGCCGTGCATCAGCTCTGCCGGTTCGCCGGTATTTTCGTTCTGACCCGTGGCTGGGCGCGCGAACATAGCGCCTCCTTCGGCATCAAGCCTGCCCTGTAACAGGTTGACTACGTCGATCAGCCAGCTCGCCAGTGTGCCGAAGGCTTGTGTACACAGTCCGATGCGTCCGTATAAAGATGGGCTGTCGGCGGCGTTAAAATCAGCAACCAGTGCGAGCAGGTCAGCCGGCTTGATACCGGTCCTTTTGGCTATTGCCTCGGGAGTGAAGGGTCTGGCCAGTGCTTCCAACCTTTCCAGTCCGTCAACGCAATCGCCCAGTGGACCAATAGCGACAAGCCCCTGAACGAATAGCTGATTGACCCAGGCAAACAGAAGTAGAGCGTCTGTTCCTGGGCGAATGAAAAGATGCTGGTCGGCGGCTTGTGCTGTTTCGGTGTGGCGTGGGTCAAGCACGACTACTTTCCCGCCGCGCTTGCGAATGTCAGCCAGATGCGCGGCCGCATCCGGTGCGCCCAACAATGACCCCTGCGACACCAGCGGGTTACCGCCCATACACACAAAGAAATCTGTGCGTGTAAGATCCGGCACGGGAAACAACCATGGATTGCCGTACAGCAGATCGCTACTTAAATTCTTGGGTTGCTGGTCAACGCTGCCGGCAGAAAAGAAGCGTTCTGTGTCCAACATTTGTATAAAAAGTTGGGTGTAGATTTGCGTGTGAAAGTTGTGGCCGTTCGGATTGCCGTAATACATTGCGACAGCGTCTTTTCCGTGCAGCTCGCGAATGTCCTTTAGACGGGCCGCGATATCTGTTAGTGCCTCGTCCCACTCGACTTCTATCCAGTCGTCACCGATTCGCTTGACCGGGCGTCGCAGGCGCTCGGGATCGCTGTGGATATGAGCGAACGCCTGAGACTTTGCGCAGACATAGCCGTTGGAGCGTGTGTCTTCTGCATCACCTTTGATCGACAGAATATCTCCCCTGTCGCGATCGACCTCCAGCGTGAGTCCGCAACTGGCCTCGCAGGTCGGGCAGCTGCGGTAAATGATGTCCTTGGTGCTCATGGCGCTGCTCCAGTTGCGTTTAGTCAGTCGCGCGCACCGAATCGCTCGGTGCCGTCGGATTGTGCAAGGATAGCCGACTGTTAAGTACTCCGCTACGACGATATGCCTTGCCAGAACGAAAGACAATCGGCCGTTGCTCTGACAAAAATAATTGAATGGACAAAGGTGTCAATAACGTCAGAGAATGAAGTCACGTCAACTGTAACTTGAGCGCCCTGACATGGATCGCATTCTGATTGGTTCTTTTCTCATTTTGAGCGTCTTGCTGGCCGCTTGCAGCGATAGCGACAATAATGAACAGAGGGTAGAT
>JAQWSV010000105.1 GCA_029243005.1 Woeseiaceae bacterium | reverse complement strand
CGCAGCGTTCTAGACGTCGTCGAAAAAATACATGCTAATAATCTCGGCGACACACGCAGGTTTCCTTTCACCCTCGACTTCGACCTGGACCTCAGACGTCAGGTGCAACGCGCCGCCACGCTTCCTGGCCTGCAGGACGGTTGCCCGGCCCCGCACCCGACTGCCATCCGGCACCATCGTGTAAAAACGCACCTTGTTGCATCCGAAATTAAGCGCACGCGCCAAGTTGTCGACACGTACGAAATTCGCTGACAGGGCGGGGATCAGGGACAGGGTCAGGTAGCCATGCGCAATGGTCTTGCCATTGGGAAGCTCCTTTTCGGCACGCTCCCTGTCAACGTGGATCCACTGGTAATCGTCCGTGGCATCGGCAAAGCGGTCGATCCGTTCCTGGTCGATCGTAATCCAGTCGGACACGCCAATCTCTTGTCCCTCAAGGGACTTCGCGTCCTCAATTGAACGAATAATGTGCAAGTCTCTGCCCTTCCTCACAAAATGCTGCGGTGCAGAAAAACACAAATCGCAGCAGCAGAGCAAGTTTTCCGCCGCTTGATCTTTGCCGCGGGTTCCTTACAGTCATCAGATGACAGATTCGACTTTGTTTGCCATGGTGCTGGCTGCAGGCGAAAGCCGGCGCTTCGGTGCAACCAAGCAACTAGCGCCACACGCGGGGCGCGCCCTTGTGGCACACGCGATGTCAGCAGCCGAAGCGGCCTGCGGATCCAACACCCTGCTAGTCACGGGCAATGAATGGCGTAAAGTCGCTGCGGCCTGCGGCCATATGCAAGGATTCTTGGTGCGAAATACGGCCTTCCACGAGGGCCTGTCCGCGTCGATTCGGGCGGGTGTCAGTCGACTTTCGAGCGTTGCAGACGGCATACTAATCATGCTCGCCGATCAGCCCCTGATCACTGCCGGATATCTCGAGCAATTGGCGCGGAAATGGCGCGACGCGCCGGACAAAATCGTGGCCAGCGCTTATGCAGATTCTTTCGGCTCTCCGGTGATTTTTCCGCGGGATTGCTTTGCAGACCTCGGTCGCCTGCACGGCGACCGCGGCGCCAAGTCAGTCATTAACCGGCATAGTGATCGATTGATCAGCGTGAATTGTCCGGACGCAGCGATCGACATCGACCGCCCAGCCGACCTGCAGAAACTTTAGGAACTGACAACTTTGGGGTGCTCGTGGCCGTGAATGGCGCAGCGCTCGCAGTTCACCCAGCCGGAATTGCCGTCAACGTAGTATTCCTTCTTCCAGATTGGTAGCCTGACTTTCACTTGGTCGATGATGTAACGGCAGGCCTCGAATGCTTCGTCTCGATGCGCCGATGACACACCAACCCAGACCGCGCAGTCACCGATTTCGAGCATGCCTTCGCGATGTACGCACTCTGCATGGAATATCGGGAATTTCTCGAGCGCCTCCTCGATGACCTTCTGCCCTTCCTTCAAGGCCAGCGGCTCGTATATTTCATACTCAAGCCTGAGCACGTCCTCGCCATCGTTGTGATTTCGAATCCAGCCTTCGAAAGAGGCATAGGCGCCCGCGCGATCGTCACACAATTCGTCGCGCTGCTTGTCTGGCTCTATTCTGTCTGCCGTGATTCGCATGCCATCAACCTCCAGCAACCGGTGGGAACAACAACACGACATCACCATCGCTTAACGCTGCATCCCAATCTGCCATTTCATCATTGATGGCCACTTTACAATGACCCAGCGGTTCAGCAGACCCATGGCGATGCTTCAACTGCTCAAAAAGATCGGCCGCCGTACCCACGTCAAGCTCAACGGACTCCTCGCCCGTTCCGGCATGCTCACGGAATGACGCAAAGTAAAGAATGGTTAGTTTCTTATTCACGAAGTGAGATTGATATCCGTGCCATCAAGATCTTCAGGCGAATTAATGTTGTGGAGCGCTCCCGGGTTCGGTTGTTCGAGCAGGCAGGCAGGAGAATTGATCAGCATCTTGCGCGGACAGACGATGCCGTCAGCGATGTACTGGCCAATCAATCGTCGTGACTCCGGCCGATAAATGGCACACAACGGCTCCGGCAGATCGTCATTCACGCTGCGATACGCCGTAAACGGCCGTTCCGCGTCAGCGTTCTCGATCAGGTATTCGACGGTTGCATCGTCGATATTCGGCAAATCGCAGGCCAGCACAATCCAGCTACTGTCAGGTGACGTGTCCATCGCTGAGAGAATGCCCGCGATCGGACCGATGCCATCGTAACGATCAACGATCTGTTCGAAATTGCTTCGCAGCGGGTCCTCCACTTGTTCGGCACGGGTCGAAACGAAAACCTCATCGACGTGGTTTTTCAATAGCCTGACGGCACGCGATAACTGCGTTTGGCCACCGGATTGCAGGGCTGCTTTGTCACTCCCCATGCGGCGACTCTTGCCGCCGGCAAGCACCAGGCCGCGAAGAGGCTCAGGTACTGTCACGCGCATAATCCGACTTGCCGCCAGTCTTCGAGATCAGGCGTGTATCGCGTACGACGATTTCGTGGCTCAGGGCCTTGCACATATCGTAGATCGTCAGTGCGGCGATGCTAGCGCCTGTCAGCGCCTCCATCTCCACACCGGTCCGGTGATGCACTTTGCAAATACACTCCACGATCGCGCAATTGTCTTCGTTGAGTTCGATCGTAATCTTGCAATTGGAGAGTCCCAGCGGGTGACAAAAGGGAATCAGCTCGTGAGTTCGCTTCGCCCCCATGACACCCGCGACGATAGCGGTCGAAAACACCGGGCCCTTCGCCGTTTCGATGTCACCGCCAGAGAATAAGCTGGCGACGTCTGCCGGGAACTCGACAATCGACTGTGCGCGGGCCTCCCGGTCCGTCGGTATCTTGTCGCTGACATCGACCATCGTCGGCTGATTATGTTTGTCGATATGTGAAAGCTTGCCCATATCTCAACCTCCCATCCGGTACATCTCGACCTTGTTGGCCAGCGGTTCTTCAAGCGTTTCCGAGTCGCGCTGTTCACTATATCGATCATCGCGCTGCGACCAGACGCCTCTGAGCACGGCCGCAATCGCTTCATCGGAGGAACCGTCACGCAGTATCTCTTTCAGGCTTGTGCCCTCTGTCGCAAACAAGCAGGTATACAAAGTACCATCCGCAGAAATTCGCGCACGACTGCAGGCGCCACAGAAGGGCTCAGTAACCGAGGAGATAAATCCGACTTCGCCCTTCCCGTCCAAGTATTGGTAGCGGCTGGCAACTTCACCAGGGTAATTTCTACCGACAGCGCGCAATGGCCAGCGCGCCTGTATTTGTCGGAGCAAGTCTTTCGATGGCACAACCTGTTCCATGGACCAGCCGTTGCGATTACCGACATCCATGAACTCAATCATCCGAACAATATGACCGGTGCCACGAAAGCGTTCGAGCACATCGAAAACGACGTGATCGTTGACCCCCTTCTGTACGACGACATTGATCTTGATCGGCGCCAGTCCCGCTTTCTCTGCCGCCTCAATGCCCGCAAACACCTTGTCGAGACTGGCGCGGTTACCGCTCATCGCTGCAAAGATGTCCTCATCCACGCTGTCCAAGCTGATCGTCACCCGGTGCAATCCGGCCTCTGCCAGCGCATCGGCAACTGGTGCGAGCAAAACACCGTTTGTCGTTAACGCGAGATCATCGACACCTGGCAAGACTGCTAGACGGTGCACGAGGGACGCGACGTTCTTGTCGAGGAGCGGCTCCCCGCCGGTAATCCGCAGCTTGGTCACACCCTCGTCCACTGCAATGGAAGCGACCCGGAAAATCTCGTCATGACTGAGCCGCGCTGCGCGGGTCAGGAACTGGTAGTCATCGTTGAACTCGGCCTCGGGCATGCAGTAGGGACACCGGAAATTACAGCGATCCAGGAGGGAGATCCTCAGGTCCTGCAATGGGCGCCCATAGTAATCCGCCACCGAACCACCAATACCGGCTGACTCCCCTTTATTTCGCAATTCCGAGGTCATTGGCGAATTCTGCCCGATTACGAGCGGCTTGTAAGCCCCGCGAAGGACTGTTACAAGTTGTTGCGGGTTTTTCATGGCTCCACGGCTATACTTGGCCGCGTTCGATGGCCACAAATCTGCCAAGCCCCTATGAATATTGATTTCACAGAAGAAGAGATCCGCTTCCAAACCGAGGTCCGCGAGTTCCTGGCTGGGCACTACTCAGAGGATATTCGTAGCAAACGGGATGAAGGGATTGCACTAACCAAGGACGACATGGTCCGCTGGCAGAAGGTTCTCTACGAACGGGGCTGGTTCGCCGTTAACTGGCCGGTCGAACACGGTGGAACTGGTTGGACACCGTTACAGAAGTATATCTTTGCGCGCGAACTGGCTGCGGTAAATGCGCCACCGCTGATCGCTTTCGGCGTGTCCATGGTCGCACCGATCATCTACACCTATGGCAATGAAGCGCAGAAACAGCGCTTCCTGCCCGACATTCTCGCTAGCAATGTGTGGTGGTGCCAAGGTTATTCGGAGCCTGGTTCGGGCTCTGATCTCGCGTCACTCAAGACCCGTGCCGATCGCGATGGCGATCACTATGTCGTCAATGGCACCAAGACGTGGACGACACTCGGACAACACGCGGACTGGATCTTCTGTCTGGTCCGCACCAGCACAGACGTCGCCCGCCGTCAGGAAGGTATTAGCTTCCTGCTGATCGATATGAAGACAGAAGGTGTCACCGTTCGACCGATTATCACGATCGAAGGCGAACACGAGGTCAACGAAATCCACTTGGAGGACGTACGGGTACCTGTCGAAAACCTGGTCGGCGAGGAAGGCAAAGGCTGGACTTACGGTAAGGTATTGCTACAGCACGAAAGGACAAACATTGCGGGCGTCGCCGTCTCGCAATATCGCATCGATCGCTTGCGTGAGAAATCGCGGCAATCCATCCATGGTGCGGCGCCACTCAGTGAAGACCGAAACTTCGTACGCAAGCTGGCGGCAATTGAAGTCGAGTTGAAGGCGCTCGAATACACGGAACTCAGGACGCTCGCATCTGTAGCCGTCGGCAAAGCACCGGGACCGGAATCGTCTTTGCTCAAAATTCGCGGCACGGAAGTTCAACAGGCCATAGATGCATTGATGATGGAAGCCGCGGGCTACTATGCATTACCCTATGTCCCTGCCCAGTACGCCCTCGATTTTCCGGACGATGACCGAATCGGCTTTGGCGCGGAAACGAGCACGTCGCTGCGCTACTTCAATAATCGTAAGGCTTCGATCTACGGGGGCTCCAACGAAATCCAGAAGAACATCATCGCCAAGCATGTGCTGGGACTGTAGGACGAATTAGCCATGGATTTCTCATTAACTGACGACCAGTTAATTCTTGCGGGCAGCATCGGCCGCTTTATAGACGCCGAATACGATTTTGAGTCCCGGCAGCAGATTACGGTCGGCGATGAAGGTTTCAGCCGCGAGATGTGGGCCACTTTTGCGGAACTCGGTATCACGGCGGTACCGTTCGCGGAAGAAGACGGCGGCCTGGACGGCGGACCGATCGAACTCATGCTGATAATGGAACAGCTCGGCCGCGGCCTGGTTGTTGAGCCCTACCTGGCCAACATCGTGCTCGCCGGTGGTGCGCTACGACGCGCGGCATCATCCGGACAACGTGAAAAGTGGCTGACACCGATTATTGCTGGTGAATTACACGCGGCACTGGCATTCGCGGAGCCGCAGGCACGCTATGACATTCGTAATGTTGCCACGCATGCAGGAGCTGAAGGCGGCGGCTACGTTTTGCGTGGCTCGAAGACCATGATCCTGAATGGCGGCGCTGCGAATATGATCATTGTTCCAGCGAGGACATCTGGCGATACAGCGGACGAGGACGGAATTACGCTGTTCATCGTTCCGGCAGACGCCAGGGGCGTCGAGATCAGCCCCTACCCCACCGTCGATGCATTACAGGCAGCAGACATCGACTTCAACGACGTTACCGTCGATGAGAGCGCCGTGTTGGGCGATGTAGACAAGGGCTTCGCAACGCTTCAGGCCGTTATTGACGAAGCCACGCTAGCGATTTCCGCTGAGGCGGTCGGCATCATGCAGACGATGCACGAAAAAACTGTGGAGTATTCGAAGAACCGTTCTCAGTTCGGCGTTCCGATCGCGACATTCCAGGCACTGCAACATCGCATGGTCGACACGATGATTGCCTGTGAACAAAGCCGTTCGCTGCTTTACTGGAGCGTCATGCTGAGTGCGGCAAATGATCCAGAAGCGCGGCACTCAATCAGCGCGCTCAAGTACCAGGTTGGTACAGCAGGCATCGAGGTGGCACGCGAGGCCGTACAATTGCATGGCGGTATGGGCGTTACCTGGGAGCTCGATATTGCCCATTACTTCAAACGTATGACTGCCATTGATGCTATGTTTGGCAACGCAGACTTTCATCTCGACCGATATATCGATACGGCGCCCACTAGCTGAGCCAGACTTTTGTTCCCTGACACTGTTGTTCAGTTTTTCGCGCAGAGCCAAGATCTACTCTGGCTAACGGTATTACTAACGGACCTAGCCGCAACAGTGATGTTGTATCGACTGTTCGGCAAGACCGGGCTGCAGGTTGCAATCGCGACAGCCATCATTCTCGCCAATCTCCAAGGGCCCAAGCTCACTGTCATCTTCGGCATTGAGACAACGCTGGGCGTCATTTTTTACTCGGGTATCTTTTTTGCCACTGACGTATTGAGCGAAAATTACGGCCACGCCGAAGCGAAAAAAGCGGTCAGAATGGGCTTCGCCGTCAGCGTGATTGTCCTCGTCATGCTGAGCTTTGCACTGATGTTCCAGCCGAGTGACCGGCCGGAGACCTCAGCATTCTCCAATGACATTCACAACGCCTTCGCGACCATTCTAGACTTCACGCCGCGGTTCATCGTCGGATCTCTGCTCGCCTACTTCATCAGCCAGAGTTTCGATGTCTGGGCGTATCACCAGATCCGGCGTTTCACAGGCGAGAAATGGCTCTGGCTGCGCAACAACCTGTCGACAATGAGCTCACAGATTGTCGACACAGCAATCTTCTCGCTCGTGGCCTGGTGGGGCGTAGTCGACCTCGTAACGGCATTGCAGCTTGGTGCTGCGAAATACGTATTCAAAGTGGCTATCGCGATGATCGATACGTCATTCATCTACTGGGCACGCGCGATGTTCCGACGACATCAGGCCCCGGTTGTGCATACAGGGTGACAGAGCGCTATTATTCCCTCCCATGACTGACTGGAACCCGTCTGGCGTAATCACCGTCACCACCGATTTTGGCCACAAAGGCCCGTTCGCCGCAGTGATGAACGGGGTAATCGTCCGTCGCTTTCCCGATGCACGAGTAATCGACCTAGCCCATGACATTCCAGCACACTGGCCACCCGAGGCCGGCTTCTGGCTCAGTCGCGCCTATGCCTACTTTCCAGATGGCACCGTACATATCGCTATCGTTGATCCAGGCGTCGGGACGGAGCGTGAAATCATCATTGCGCAAAAAGATCAGCATGTTTTCCTTGCCCCAGATAATGGTCTGCTCGCGCCGATCCTTGAGGAAGCGGACCGGGTTTGTCATATCGACGCGGACCGGCTGGCGACAATCGATATCGGAGAATCGAGTCTCACGTTCCAGGGACGCGACATATTTGCACCGGTCGCGGCGGAACTCGCGGCGGGACGCATCACGATCGACGATGTGGGTATCGGTTTTCAAAACTGGACACCAGGCTGGCTCGACGAACCGGAAACCAGCGCCGACCGAGTCGCGGGCGTTATCGTCACGGTGGACGCCTTTGGAAACCTGATCAGTAACATTGATGCCGCACTGATTGAGTCCTTTGAGAACCCACAGGTAGAGTTCGCCGGTCATCGAATTGATATGAAGCCCACCTATGGGCGGGCAACGCCGGGTGATTACCTGGCCCTGGTGAACTCCTTTGGTGTCATCGAGGTCGCCCGTGCAGAAGAAAGTGCCGCCGAAGGACTAGGCTGTGAGCGCGGTGCACCGATTGTTGTGATTTCTGGTTGACGCTATGACCGCCCCTGGCGAATCGCTGATCTGACCGGATATAAGCGGCGGGTTTCGGTAAAGCAGGCCACCCCAAGTTTCCGCCGTTGAACCCCTGGCGTTTCCATTTCCTGTCTCGAACAGAGCGTTTCAACGGCAACCTAGCGCCTGAAAGGCTCCTACTGGTTCTGCAAGGCCTGCTTTTCGAGTTTTGCCCAACTATCCCGAAGCGTCACAATCCGGTTGAATACCGGCCTGTCCGCCGAGTGATCAACCGCGTCGGGGCAAAAGTATCCCAGGCGTTCGAACTGCACGGCCTTCTCCTCGCCAGACAGTGAGGGCTCGAGCATAGCCTGCACCACTTC
Organism: Woeseiaceae bacterium; assembly: GCA_029243005.1. Taxonomy (GTDB): domain Bacteria; phylum Pseudomonadota; class Gammaproteobacteria; order Steroidobacterales; family Woeseiaceae; genus SZUA-117. The sequence goes on along the minus strand of JAQWSV010000105.1, from coordinate 118 downwards.
CAGTGAGTCCGGATTCAGGTGTTCGTGGACATCGTCATCGGCGCCCGGGTCCGGCACTGTGAACAGGCGATCGTAGAGGCGTACTTCGGCAGGCACCGAATGGTTAGCGGATACCCAG
>JAQWSV010000067.1 GCA_029243005.1 Woeseiaceae bacterium | reverse complement strand
CGGGCATTGGCATGAGTCAGCGTATGCAGAGTTTTGTCCTCGATGAAGCCATTAATCCTTTCAACGTCGTGCAACCAGGACAACGTCCGCGTGCCACGCTGACACCCAGTCTTGCACTGCAAGATGGCAAGCCACTGATGGCATTTTCTGTCCAGGGCGGCGACTCACAGGACCAAAATCTGTTGCAGTTCTTTCTCAATATCGTTGAGTTCGGCATGAATGTGCAGCAAGCGGCTGAGGCTCACAATATTACGAGCTACCAGATGCAGAGCTCGTTCGGTGCACACAACTCAGAGCCAGGGCTGCTTGAAGTCTCCAGAAAGATTCCGGAATGGGTGCGTGATGACCTGGGCGAAATGGGATATGACGTCGAGACGGTCGAACGTACTTACAGCCCGATAACGGCCATCTGGTTTGACAACGAGCAAGGCACGATGTGGGGTGGTGCCAGTGATTATGGCGACGACTACGGGGTAGCCTGGTAGGTACGTCCGGGAACCACCTAACCTCCTGATTCAGTGGTTAGTGCACCGATTAACCTCGACGGTGGTCTGCACGACATTCAGGTGGTCGGGAATCAGCGATTTTTAATGACTGGGTCATCCGGACTCGTGGGAGCAGTCGGATAATCGGCAAAGTCGAAAATTGCGATAATGCGCGGAGATAAGGACTGCTGCGGAAAGCACCGTCGCTACACGTTCTCCGGCCCCACCGACGATATCGTGCAAAATTATTGGTGCCAGCACCAGGCCAGTGAGCCCGATGATCCCGAGAACCAGTACCATTTTGTCTTTGTGCCGCCGGCAGCCGATCCCAAACGCATAGCTATTCCAGGCCGAATACATACAAAGTACTACCGCCGGTCGATACGATGCGTTGCTTGCCATCGACCGCAAACGATATCGGGTTCGTGCGTACTGCGCCGCCTGACTGAAAATCCCAGAGCGGCTCGCCCGTGTCCGCATCCAGTGCGAAGATATTGCCTTCATTACTACCGCCAAAAACGACGCCACCGGCTGTCGCCATCACGCCGGCCCAGGGCGGCGAATACAGCATGAACTCCCATTGCTGCTCACCAGTCATAACATCGAGAGCTCGAATAGCGCCCGACGCATTATCACCCGACAACGCTTGCTCTCCTCCGCCAAGGAAAGGCTCACCCTCTTCATACTCGACATCTGATTTGTAGTAGATCGCACCCATTAAACGAGTCGCGACGAAGAACTGCCCGGTCTCAGGGTTGTACGACGGGCTAAACCAGTTGGTTGCCCCCTGCAAACTGGGCCAGACCAGATTGCCTTCGTAGGTTGGTTCGGAACCCGGAATGACCAGCGGTCGGCCATTCTCGTCCAGCCCGGTCGCCCAGGTCTGTTTCGAATATTCATTGCCGTGTAAAAACTCGCCAGTCTCACGATCGAGCAGGTAGAAAAATGCATTTCTGTTTGCCAGTGCGACGATCTTGCGGTCTTCGCCGTTGAATTCCGCATCGAAGAGCACCGGGATCTGGTTGGCATCCCAATCGTGTGTGTCGTGTGGCGTGAACTGGAAGTGCCACTGTAACTCGCCGGTGTCAGGCCTCAGAGCAATTATGGAACAGGAATAGAGATTGTCACCGGGACGAACGTCGCCGTTCCAGTCCGGTGCCGGATTTCCTACGGTCCAGTAAAGGAGATCGAGCTCCGAATCGAATGATCCGGTAAGCCAGGTCGACCCGCCGCCGGTCTGCCAAGCATCACCCTGCCAGGTTTCACTACCGGGATCTCCGGGGGCCGGAATCGTATAAAAACGCCATTCAAGTTCGCCAGTGGCGGAATCATAAGCATCCACATATCCCCGCACACCCGCCTCCGCACCACTGACACCGACGATGATCTTGTCTTTGATCGCAAGCGGCGCTAGCGTCAGTGAAAACCCAATGTGATTATCACCGACCTCAACGTCCCAGCGAACGGCACCCGTCGCTGCGTCGAGGGAGACCAGGCGCGCGTCCAACGTGCCAACATAGACAGCGTCGTCGAGAACCGCAACGCCACGATTCACCCTGGGAAAGCCGATGTGTTTGACCTCGTCCGGTATATTGGGTGACCAGGTCCATAAAGTCTTACCGGATCGTGCGTCGAGTGCGGTCACCGTGCTGGGTGGTTCCGTTACGTACATGATGCCGTCGACCACAATCGGCGTCGTCTCGACAAGGCCGTTTCCCGCGTTTCTTGCCGGCTGCATCTGGTACGCCCAGATCACCTTGAGATCGTCGACGTTATCCTTGTTGATCTGGTCCAACGCCGAATATCGTTCAGACCAATAAGTCCCGGAGTATGTCAACCAGTTGTCTCTTTCGTGCGCCGCATTGCGCAGGCGTTCATAAGGAACCTGTGCGTTTGCGTGGAAAGAAAGCGCCAGGAGCGCAATGATCAATTTTTTCACTCTTCACTCCCCAGGCTCATGAGGTATGACACCACGTCATCCATATCCTGTGCGTTAAGCGCGCCGCCGTAGCCAGGCATGAGGCTATGTGAAAATACCTTGTCGTATTCCTCGAGGTCTTCCTTGCGAAACGAATGGACGGTGCCGGAAATGTCGCGGATGATGACAGAAAACGCATCTTCGTCGATGCGTAGCCCTTCGACACGCTCGTCACCTGCGCGCAGGCGAACGATCAGATAATCTGTATAACCGCTGGTCTGGGACTGCGTTTCGGCCGGGTCGGTCAGAGATCGGCGCAAGTAGTCCAGTCCGCGCTGATCACCAACATACGTTAATTCCGGACCGATCCCCTTGCCTGCACCTGAAATGATGTGACAGGCAGGGCAGCCACCGTTGGTCTGGTAAACCGTCTGCCCCCTGATCGGGTCGCCGGGCATCTCCTCAACTTCGAGCCGACCCAGGGTGCGAACATAGCCGGCAACACGCCGTGTCTGGTCTTCGTCAAGCGTCCAGATCGCGGGCATACCGGTACCCGGAATGCCATCGCCAATAACGCCAAGCAATGCATCATCATCGGACACATATTTGAGTCGCGGTCGCGCAAGATTCGAGCCTTCCCCACCTGCGCCGTCGATACCGTGACATCTTGCACAGTGGATCCTGAACAGTCGCTCACCGTCGACGAGATCGCCCTCGGTGAGGCCGTCGAGTGGTGATTGGGCTGTTGCCGACATAGAAATTGCGACAAACAGCAGCACCGCAATCATTCGGCGTTTCATCCGCTGTCCTTATCGTTTCAGTCAATCTAGCAAACCATCAGGGCGTTAGAAAGGCGACGAAGTCCATAAAATTACGCCTCCGCGATCGCTATCTTCTACAACATCACGAGTATAGCCGGCCTGCAATGCGCTGAATGCCGCCGGACTGGTGCTCCGACGAGGATTCAATCGGTATTCGGGCCCATCCGTTTTTGCATTTGAAGGTACAACGCATCAGTATTGCGCAGGCGTTTTTTCAGAAGACAAAGGGGCTTGTCATGGTGCGATTTTATCTCGCGTCAGGATCGTTAAAAATGCCGTACGTGGATATCGGACTTGCCCGGTCCCTGTGCGACTTCATGTTCTGTCGCATTGAATCGAGCAGGTTCACATCGCACTGATGAAGGCACACCGAAGATTGCTGGCAGTTGTCTTCACCGCAGCGATTATTGCTGGCTGCACTGAAAACCTGTCGGCGAACCGTCCCTATATTCTTTCCACGGCGACGACCGGTGGAACCTATTATCCGGTCGGTGTCGCGCTGGCAACAATCAGCAAAGCGCAGCTATACGAAACCCATAGCGTCAGTCTGTCGGCAATCAGTTCCGCAGGCTCGATGGAAAACGTCAAGCTACTGCGCGATAACCAGGCGCAGTTCGCAATTTTGCAGGGCATCTTCGCGCCATGGGCGCTGAATGGCGAAGGACCGATATCGAAGCCACAAACCTGGTTACGCAGCATCTGTGCGTTGTGGTGGAACGCGGATCATTTCGTCCTGATGAATGACCTCGTCAGGACGGGCACCATCGCGGATATCGATGCGCTGGATGGTGAGCGTTTTGTCATAGGCGCGCGCAATTCGGGCGCTGAGAAAACGGGCGACCACATCCTGCGTTCGCTCGGCATCCCCTATGACGAACGAACAACTTTGGCCTATATGGGCTACGGGGCGACAGCCAATGCCATTCAGGACGGAACGATCGTCGGGATGAACGTGCCGGGCGGACCGCCACTAACCGCAATCACCCGTGCCTTCGCCATGAGCGGCGAAGATATCACGATGCTCAGCTTCACCGATGAACAACTGGCGCAGGTCAACAGCCGTTACCCGTTGTGGTCACGCTATATTATTCCGGCGAATACCTATCCTAACCAGCCGGAAGACGTCCATACGATTGCTTTGTCGAATATTCTTGCCGTACGCGATGACATTCCTGACGAGCACGTCTACCTGGTGACCAAAGCGATCTTCGAAAATCTGGCCGCGCTGCAGGAAATTCACAAGGCGACGCGCGATGTGTCGCTCGAGAATGCACTGAATGGCCTTGGCGCACCCCTGCATCCGGGAGCTGCGCGTTACTACCGTGAGCAGGGTATCGAGATTCCGGCCGAGTTGCTGTCACAGTGAGCTCAAAGTACGTCAAGTGGCTCGGTATTCTCTTCGTACTGTTTCATGTCTATAACAACTGGTTTACGGCAGTTTCTGAATTGTGGTTCGCTGCCATTCATTTCAGCGGCTTCGGCGCACTCTGCGCGCTACGCTTCCATCTTCGTGACGACACTGCCCCCGGCCACCTGATCGAGCGCGCATTCGGCGTCTTGCTTGCATTGCTCGCCGTCAGTGTCGCCGTCTACCTCGTGTTTTTTGAAGATGCGCTATATGTCCGGGAAACCGAATTTATCCTCGCTGACTACCTTTTCTCTGGCCTGGCAGTACTGCTGGCAATGGAATTTACCCGCCGAACGAGCGGCTGGTTTATGCCGGCACTGATTGCGCTTAGCTTTGCCTATATCCTGTTTCTCGGTCGCTATATTCCCGGTGTTTTCTCCTTTCCGGGCCTGAGTCTCGAGACCGTTCTGTATCGGAGTTACTACAGCGCCGAAGGTATGTTCGGCATGGTCGCCAACATTTCATCGACCTTCGTGTTCATGTTCATTCTATTCGGCGCATTCCTACTAAAATCCGGTGCCGGCGATTTCATCGTTCGCTTGGCACACAGTCTTGCCGGCCGCTACCAAGGTGGTGCCGGACATGTCGCTGTGGTTAGCTCCGGACTGATGGGTTCGGTGTCCGGTTCTGCTGTCGCAACGACCGTATCGACAGGGGTCATCACGATTCCGATGATGACGCGTTACGGTTTCAGGCCACGATTTGCCGCCGGCGTCGAGGCGGCGGCATCAACCGGCGGCCAGCTGATGCCGCCGGTAATGGGGGCCGGCGCCTTTGTGATGTCAAGCTACACGCAGATTCCCTACCTGCAAATCATCGCAGTTTCCGTCTTGCCAGCACTTCTCTACTTCCTAACCGTTGCATTTTTCGTGCGCATCGAGGCGCGCCGACTCAACCTGACCCTGTCAGCTGACGACAACGAACCTTCCACATTCGAAGCATTGAAAAGCGGCTGGCATTTCGTCATCCCGCTCGCCGTGCTCGTGATTTCGCTGGTCGCCGGATATACCCCGGTTCGTTCGGCAACATTTGCCATATTCGCCATCGTTGGTGTTTCCTGGTTCACGGATACGCCGATGAATTTGTCGCGTTGCATCGACGCGTCACTCGATGCGCTGCGGATCATGGTGCCGACGGCGATTCTCCTGGTTGCCGTAGGCCTGGTCGTCAACGTCGTCACCACGACCGGCCTTGGCAATGCATTCTCGCTGATGATCGTCGACTGGGCTGGCGGCAGCCTTTTGCTGACCCTCGCGCTCATCGCCCTAGCATCGCTGATCCTCGGAATGGGCTTACCAGTGACTGCGTCCTATATCGTGCTGGCGACCCTAGCGGCACCGGCGCTTTACGACCTGATCAGTCAGTCCGCAATGCTCGAAGCGCTGCAGAATCCCAACCTGCCTTCTAATGTTCGCGCGGTCGTCGACCTGTTTGGTGGTGACCCGCTGCGCGCGCTGTCAGAAATGCCTGCAGAAATGCGCCAGCTGGTAAGAAATGAACTCATCGACCCAGGTCTCGTGACCGGCATGCTGTTGAGCGCACACCTGATCATCTTCTGGTTATCCCAGGACAGTAATGTCACGCCGCCGGTTTGCCTGGTCGCATTTGCCGCGGCGGCGATCGCCTGCACACCTCCGATGAAGACTGGCCTCACCTCATGGAAGATCGCGAAAGGGCTTTATCTCGTCCCGGTGCTGTTCGCCTTTACGCCGCTGATTACGGGTGGTTGGCCTGAACGACTGACAGTTTTCGTCTTTGCCTGCCTAGGTCTTTACGCGCTGGCAGGCCTGTTGCAGCAGCATCTCGAAGAACGAATCGATCTACGGACGAATGTGTTGCTCGTCGTCAGTGCAGTCCTCTTATTGTGGCCGCCACTTGGACTGGTTGGACACCTCGCCGGCGCTAGTCTGTTAATTAGTGTCGTTCTTTGGCAGAGAAACCAGCCATCTTCGGTCGGCGCTAGACATTGAACCTGAAGTGCATGACATCGCCTTCTTGCACGATATATTCTTTTCCTTCCAGCCTTAGCCGACCTGATTCTTTCGCGCCCTGCTCACCGTTACCGTCGACGTAGTCCTGGTAACCGATCACCTCGGCTCGAATGAAGCCGCGCTCGAAATCCGTGTGGATCTCGGCAGCAGCGCGCGGTGCAGTCGCCCCGACCTTTGTTGTCCAGGCCCGAACTTCCTTGGGACCGGCTGTGAAGTAGGTTTGCAATCCAAGCAACTGGTATCCGCAACGAATGACGCGATTGAGTCCCGGTTCCTCGAGCCCGAGGTCTGCCAGGAACACCGCCTTGTCTTCTTCGTCCAGTACGGCGATCTCTGCCTCTATCGCAGCACATATGGGAACGACCTCTGCACCTTCTTTTGCAGCGAGCTCGCGCACCGCATCAAGATGCGGATTGTTGTCGAACCCGTTTTCGTCAACATTGGCAATGTACATCACCGGCTTCGCGGTAATCAGATGCAGGTTCCTGATCTTCTCCCACTCGGTCCAGTCGAGATCCATTGCGCGCATTGGCTCGCCCTGATCGAGGTGGTCGCGAACACGCAAGAGCAGGTCACGATATGCGAGCGCGTCTTTTTCCGCAGTCTTCGCATTCTTTTCCGCCTTGATGAGTTGCTTCTCGACGGACTCCAGGTCGGCCAGGCCCAGCTCGGTATTGATCGTTTCGATGTCACCGACCGGATCGATCGTGCCTGAGACGTGCGTGACGTCGTCGTTCTCGAAACATCGGACGACATGAGTAATCGCGTGGGTCTCGCGAATATTGCCGAGAAACTGGTTACCAAGCCCCTCGCCTTTGGATGCGCCGGCGACTAGCCCGGCGATGTCGACGAACTCCATCGTCGTCGGAATCGTTTTTTGCGGACTCACGATGCCTGACAGAACGTCGAGGCGCGGATCCGGCACCGGCACGATGCCGACATTCGGTTCAATCGTGCAGAAGGGATAGTTCTCCGCTGGGATTTCCGCCGAGGTCAGTGCGTTGAAAAGCGTCGACTTACCGACATTCGGGAGACCAACAATGCCACATTTAATCGCCATTTCAGTTCAGTCTTGAGTATGCAGTTTCTTCATAGCCGCTTCGAGCCCGTCTTCAGCCAACAGGGGGATGACATCGGCCGCCTCGTCCACATTTCGGATCATCGCTGCTTCCACGTCGCTGGATGCCTTCTGCAGCACGTACGCTGTCACCTGGTCTTTGTGGCCCGGATGACCGACACCGATTCTCAAGCGCATAAACTCGCGTCCGCAGTGCTTGATGACATCGCGTAAACCATTGTGGCCACCATGGCCACCTCCATGCTTCAGGCGAACCGTGCCGGGCGACAAATCGATTTCGTCATGGGCGACCAATGCTGAAGCGATATCCAGACGATAGTAGTCGAGCAGTGCACGCATCGGCTTGCCGCTCAGGTTCATGTAGCTCTGCGGTTTCACCAGCCATGCGTCACCGCCGCTTATGTTGACTTTGCAGACATCCGCGTCAAAGCGTTTTTCGTACCTGAACTGGCCGTTTAACCGGCAGGCGATCTCGTCCACGAACCAGAACCCGGCATTGTGCAGGGTTCGTTCGTAGCGGGATTCGGGATTGCCGAGTCCGACGATGATACTGAGGTGGCTGCTCATGCGCGCATAATGCCGCAAAGGCCAACGTTAATGCGAGGCAGTAAACTGCCTCGCACAAATCGTTGTCTTAGCCTTCGTTCTTGTCGTCGCCATCGTCGCCACCAGCATCGGCTGCTGCGACGTCGCCCTCGGCTGCCGGTGCCCCGCCTTCGGCAGCTTCGCCGTCGACTTCCTCGACCTCTTCCTCGACCGGCGCCACCTTGATGTGCTGGATCGATACGATCGCGCGATCCTGCTCAGGTCCCTGCGCCAATTCCGGAATCTCGACGCCCTCAGGCAGTCTTATGTCCGACAGATGCAGCATTTCGTTAAGGCCGAGCTGCTCGATGTCGACTTCAAAGTATTCCGGCAGGTCCTTCGGCAGACAGCTGACTTCCACGTCATTGACGACCTGCATAACAGAACCACCGTCCTGCTTGACGCCAATTGAGGACTCGCCATTCAGGTAATGGATCGGCACATTCATCTTGATCTTCTCGTCTTCGACGATGCGCTGAAAATCCATGTGCATGATGACGCGCCTGGCCGGATGCCGCTGGATGTCTTTGACGATCGCAGCCTGGCTCTTATCGCCAACCTTGATGTTCAGGATGCTCGAATAGAACGATTCGTTCTCGAGCTGCTGGGTGACCCGGTTGTGATCAAACGCCAACTGTCTCGGCGGACGACCGGCACCATAGATGATTGCGGGAACCTTCCCGTTACGACGCAGGCGGCGGCTCGCACCCTTCCCCTGGTCCTCACGAAGTTCCGCAATCAGATCGAATTCTTCCCTCATCTGAGTTCTCCGAAGTTATACGATAACTGATTGATTTTTCTCGCTTTTCAGCGGCCCACCAAAAAATCCCGATCGCGACCAACCAGGATTGGGGCGCGAATAGTAGCCTAATGGACCGGGGCTCGCAATTCGCCTAGGAGCAGCTAGCTGTCGCTATGCAGCTGGTGCTCGCGACGGTGATGATCGCTGTCGGCAATCTCCCGTTTCTCGTCCGTAAGTTCCTGCCAGTCGGCCATTTTCTTGTCGACAGTCAGCCTTTCCAGGGCGGTGAGCCAGTGGTCATAATAACGCGCACCGGTGTCGAATTCGCCC
>JAQWSV010000062.1 GCA_029243005.1 Woeseiaceae bacterium | reverse complement strand
CGGGCCAGTGAAAACGGTGCCCGGGTCGTGCTGCTCGCCGTGCATAGACATCCAGCAGTTCTGCAGCGACATCGCGAATGCGTTTGATGGCTCGCTTTTTGGCTTTGGCCCACTGATCGCTGCCCAGCCGATGCAGGGGTGCGTTCTGGGGAGACGTACCGGTGTATCTGGAAATCAGGTCCAGCGCGTGGACTGGCACGTAGAGCTTGTCGCCGTCGGCATACTCGAGATATAGAAACTCGGCGATCACGCCCCCGGCTTCAAGCGTTGTCAGGCCATGATACCGGCCAATGCCATACTCCGAATGTACGACCGGTGACCCGGGTTCGAGCTCGTTGAGCTGCCGAATGATCGATTCCGGGTCTCGGTCGGCACGACGCCGCCGATTTCGCTGGCGGGGTTTGTCGCCGAAAAGTTGGTGCTCGCTGATGATCGCCAGCTTTTTCAAGGTCAGCAAGGCGCCTTCTTCGATCGGCGCGACTGCTACGCCAACTGGCATTTCACCAGCGACGAAGGTCGGCCAGTCTTCGCAGCGGGTCGCGTGGACATGGCGTCCGGCCAGCAATTCGACGATGCTTTCCCTGCGCCCGGGCGAGTCGGCTGTAAACAATACTCTGCCATCGAATGATTCGAGGAATTGCATGAGTGCTTGCGCCGAATCTTCGTAACGTGCCTCAATACGAATTGCGGGCGGCAGACTGGTTCCCGGATTAATGATGGCGGGCGCTTCCTGCAGGGTTTGCGCGCTGTAGTCAATACACTGTAATGAGCCGACCTGTTCCAGAATGTCGGCCGGTTGATGGAAACTCTCCGCCGGCATCAGGACAGGCCGTTCAGGATCCAGGCTGCAAAGCTCGTAGCGTTCGCCAATTTCGGCCCAGCTCTGTTCGATTAGTTCCTCAAGATCCTCACCTGCGAAGATGACGGCGTTGGTGGGCAGGTAATCGAGGAAACTGGCCGTCGACGAATAGAACAATGGCAGGTAGTACTCGATACCACCATGGGCAATGCCGTCCGACACTTCCCGGTATACTCGCGATGCTGACGGGCGCCCCTCGAATCGTTCCCGATAGCGTTGACGAAAGGCCTGGATATCCTGCTGGTCGAGTGGGATTTCGCGCGCCGGCAGGATGCTGATCGATGACACCTTGTCGCCGGATAATTGTGATTCGGGATCGAAGAAACGCAGGCTTTCGACATCATCGTCAAAAAAATCGATACGTAAAGGCTGGTCGGAGCCCATCGGAAAGACGTCGAGCAGCGAACCACGGACAGCGTACTCACCGTGTTCATCGACCTGTGGCACGCGGAGATAGCCGGCGGCGGCCAGGCTGTGGATAAACGCACGACGATCGAGTGCCTGGTCCTGGCTCAGTTCGAGGGTGCGCGCAGAGACGTATTCGACCGGCGGCAGTCTTTGCAGCAGTGACGGACCGGAAACGATTACGATGCCGCGCGTCAGTGCGGGCAGAAGGCTCAGGACTCGCAAGCGGTCAGAGATAATGTCCTGGTGCGGCGAAAAGCTGTCGTAGGGCAGAGTCTCCCATTCAACGAAGTGCATGACCGTTAGCGAGTCGTCGGCAAACCAGCGAATCTCCGCTTCCAGCTTATCGGCATGTCGCGGGTCGCTGGCAAAGAGGACCAGCGGCGCGTCCAGTTCCGTTGCCAGTTCCACGCTGGCCAGCGCCATGCTCGCACCTACGAGGCGGCCAATACCGGCAGGCGATGCATTGGGATGGCTGAGGCGGTCAGCGATGTCAGGATTGATGAGAAAGGACTGGACCACGGGACTCGGGGAAACTCTGCGGGCCGAGATTATGGCACAGAGTCGGATTGATCCGAGACCACAAAACAGCGCGCGGATGAACCGCGCGTTTGGTAGTCAGGTGTACGGCCAGGCTTACTTGCTGACTGCGTGAATAACCCGGTCGTATTCGAAAAAGACAACGAAATCTACATACTCCCAGCGCGTGATCGGCGGATCTCCAACCGGTTCGCGTGTGTCAGACGGTGCACCAAAACTGGCCTCGACGGCATCTTGCGTCATGCCCCGGGTCGGTTTGCCCGCTGTATCAAATGTGGATGAGCGAGCTGCTGCGCTCATATCCATGTTCTGTGCGCTGGCGCCCATTGCCAGGCCGAGCGTCAGTAACAGTATGAGTTTTCGGGTGACCTTCGCCATCGTTGCCTCCGATGCTTGAATGCCCGACGACTATATTAACGCCGGAAGTGAGAAATACAATTGAATAATCAGGATTGTTACACCTGATTATCGTTGCCACGCTGACCTAGTCCTCAGTATTACGGTTGGCGGGCCTGTCGACCCAACTTGACGTTCGAGGCAGTACCTCGAATGTGATCTGGATCACGTATTGCGCACGGTCGTTGGCCCGCGGTTCCGGGGTGTTTCCTACTTTCTGTGGTTTAATGCGCCGCATGATCGAACGTCCCGAATTTTTCGTTGGTCTCCGTTATCTGTGGACGAAACGGCGGGCCCGGTTTGTATCCTTCATTACCTTCATTTCAATGGCCGGCATTGCGCTTGGTGTTGCCGCATTGATCGTCATCCTGTCGGTCATGAATGGTTTCGAGGGTGAGTTGCGCGATCGACTGCTCAGCATGACAGCGCATGGCTATGTTTCTGCATCGGACGGCACGATCGAAAACTGGCCGCGTGTGAGATCGACAGTGGAGGCGGATCCGGGTGTGTTGTCGGCTGCGCCGCTGATTGAAATGGAGGGCTTGGTCCGGACCGGTCGGTCATTAAATGGGGTGCTGGTACACGGAGTGTTGCCCGACGCGGAAGGGGCGTTGTCCGGCACTACTATCAACTTCGTCGAGGGTTCGCTGGATGTGCTGGTGCCCGGTGAACGCAGTATTGTGCTCGGCCGTTTCCTCGCGATTGATCTCGGTGTCGACATCGACGATGGCGTCATCCTCCTGATTCCACGTCCGGATGGTACTGGCTCGCTTGAGCCCGTCCTTGAACGTTACATCGTCAGGGGTGTTTTTGAGGCGGGGGTGCAGGACCACGATGCCACCCTCGCGCTTGTACATATTGACGACGCAGCGAGATTAATGTCGCTGGGTAATGCCGTTTCCTCGATCCGGTTTCTGACGGATAACGTGATGTCTGCGAAAAACGTGGCAGCCCGGCTGGCGGATAATCTGGGGGAAGACTTTTCGACCAGCGACTGGACGATCGAAAACGAAAGTTACTTCCGGGCTATTCGCTTGGAGAAAATGATGATGTCAATCCTGCTCTCGCTAATTATTGGTGTTGCAGCGTTCAACATCGTCGCGAGTCTTGTCATGGTCGTCACCGACAAGACGACAGACATTGCAATCCTCCGGACCTTGGGTATGGGACCCAGTGATGTCGTCAAAGTGTTTTTTATTCAGGGTGCGGTCATCGGCTGGGTAGGCGTGTTCACCGGTGTGGCTGCTGGTGTGCTCCTGGCATTGAATGTGCCCACGTTGGTGCCGGTCCTTGAGCAATTCTTCGGATTTCAGATTATGCCGGGCGACGTGTATTACGTGGCTGCGATACCGTCCATCCTCGAGCTGGAAGACGTCGCTACTATTGCTATTGCCGCATTCGTGTTGACGTCGCTCGCCACCCTGTACCCGGCACGACGTGCCGCTGCTGTCGATCCCGCTGTCGCGCTGAGATACGAATAGATGGCAGGCCGATTGGAATTTTGGGTTGGCCGGCGCTATGTCCGTTCGCGCAGTAGTAATGGATTTATCTCGTTGATCTCGGCGATTTCGATGCTTGGTATTACGATTGCCGTCGCGGTGCTGATTGTCGTCCTGTCTGTCGTTAATGGATTCGAGCGCGAGCTTCGGGATCGCCTTTTGAAAATGTCTGCCCATGCTACGATCGAACATCCGGAGGGTCGATTGGCATTGTGGCAAAGCTGGATCCAACTCGCCGAGACTCGTACGGATGTCGATGCTGCCGCGCCATTCATCAATGGCCAGGGATTGCTTGTCCATACGCATGACCTCAGTGGCGCGGAGCTCCGCGGCATCGACCCGGTTATGGAGTCAGGGGTTTCGGGCGTCGGCGATACGTTGCTTGAGGGCGATCTCGATTCACTGGTAGCCGGCGAGTACAATATCGTGATCGGCAGCGAGCTCGCCGATGCACTTGATGCGACAGTGGGTGACAGACTGACACTGACCCTGGCTGAAGGCATCGTCACGCCAGTCGGTGTTGTGCCGAGAACGAAGCGGCTCACAGTCAGCGGAATCTATCGTGTCGGGATGTATGAATTTGATCGACGACTGGCGTTCATCCATCTGCAGGACGCACAAAAGCTGTTCCGAAAATCCGAAGATGTCACCGGAATACGGCTGTCGGTCAGCGATGTCTTCAATGCACCGGATATCGTTCGCGAAACGGCCCTTCAAGGTGGTGGCGGTGTGCTTATCAACGACTGGACACGTCATCACGTTAATTTCTTTCGGTCCATCCAGATCACCAAGTCCATTCTGTTCGTTATCCTGCTCATGGTGATCGCTGTTGCTGCATTCAATATTGTCTCAACGCTGGTCATGGTGGTGAAAGACAAGCAATCCGATATTGCAATTCTGCGAACTGTGGGAGCGACGCCTGCGGACATCTTGCGGATATTCATTACGCAGGGAGGGGTGATTGGTATAGTCGGAACCATTGCGGGAGTGTTACTCGGAGTGACGCTTGCCCTGAACCTGGAAAACATCGTTCAGTTCACGGAAGGAGTGCTCGGTATCAAGATTCTCGCTGCCGACGTTTATTTCATCAGCGACCTACCGTCCGATCTGAGGCTGCCGGACGTATTGAAGATTGCCTCCATCGCCTTGGTCCTCTCTTTACTGTCCACTCTGTATCCGGCATGGCGCGGTGCACGCACCTTGCCGGCGGAAGCGCTGCGTTATGACTGAGTCTGGATCGGTTCTCGAATGCCGCCAGGTTACACGGCGGTTCCGCGAGGGTGACTCGACTCTCGAAATCCTGAGTGGCGTAGACCTCAGTGTTGGTGCGGCGGAGCGCCTGGCCATTATCGGGGCATCAGGTTCAGGCAAGACGACTTTGCTGCAGATCATGGGTGGACTGGATGAACCCTCCTCGGGAGAGGTTTTCATTAATGGACAACCGCTCTCCAGTACGAATGAAAAAGAAAAGGGGCTGTTGCGTAATCGCTATCTTGGCTTCGTCTATCAGTTCCATCATCTGCTGCCGGAGTTTACGGCTCTTGAAAACGTCGCTATGCCCCTGTTGATTCGACGAGATAGTCGCGCAGATGCGATGCAACAAGCCGCGGAACTACTCGACAGGGTAGGGCTCGCTGAACGTCTTGGACACAAGCCGGGTGAATTGTCTGGCGGCGAGCGGCAGCGCGCAGCGGTGGCACGTGCGTTGATCACAAGGCCCAAACTGGTCCTTGCCGACGAGCCGACCGGCAACCTGGATGCTGGTAATGGTGCGCATGTTTTGGAGCTCATGTTGACGCTGAACCATGAACTGGAGACTAGCCTGATTATCGTGACGCACGATCATTCGATCGCGGCACAGATGGATCGTATTCTCGTCCTGGAGAATGGCACGATCGATCTGGGCGGTTAGTCCTTTCGTCGCGCGCGTCGCCGGGCAAGGTAGTCAGAAATTGAGGCACGCCACAGCAGGTCCAAACCGACGTATCCGATGGTAGCAATTGCTGTGCCGAGTAGCAGACAGCCGAGCAAAAACGGTTGCCAGATAGTGGCAAGACGCTCAGTTAGCCATGCAAACGACATCTCGAACTCGAATGGGCGCGGTGGAACGTTGAGCATCCACGCGCCTGCTTCGTAGCCGAAGTAGTACATCGGCCCCATTGTGACCGGATTCGAGACGAATGTGCTGATCGCTGCGACGGGCACATTCACGCGCAAGAGTGTCGCTAGGACTATGGCAGTGAGGATATGACCTGGAAAGGGGAGGTAGGCGACAAATAGTCCCAGTGCAAATCCTGGCACGACCGTCCGGCGCCGCACCCCCCACAGATTGGGATTGTGCAGCAGGTGGTCGATCGGTGCGATCCACCAACGATTCTTAAGCTGTTCATGGTTCAGGCGAAATTGTCGAAAAAATCGTCTTGGCATTTCCCTACCGCTAAGGTCTGATCGCAGGCGGGCGAAGTGAGTGGCATATTAATGAATTTTTGCCGACATGCCGAATATCCTGCTCGCGAGTTTATGTTTCGTGCTCGGCAGCATTGCTACTGGAGTGAGTGCTGCAACTGCTGGAATGCCCCTCCCAGACCTGCTGAAATCGTCAGGTCCAGGTGGAGAAAGACATGGCATGAGGCACAGCTAGGTGCGCGCTAGAGCGGAATTTTACGGCCGGTCACTGTATATTCTTTTTTTCGCTTGAGGCAGCGTATATGGTTGAAATCGTTAAAGCTGGTGGCTGGTTGATGGCGCCCATTATTCTCTGCGCGATTATCGCGATGGGGATCATCCTGGAGCGTTACTGGATGCTGGCTGAGAAGCGAGTCATTCCGGAGGACCTTACCAGCAGGGTGTGGAGCTGGGTCAAGCGCGGTGCGCTCGATCAAAGCCAGGTCCAAACTTTGCACCAGGGGTCGCCACTTGGTCAGATCCTCGCGGCGGGGCTGATTAATCGCGATCGCGAACGTTCCGTGATGAAGGACAGCATCGAGGATACGGGCCGTCACGTCGTGCATGAGTTAGAACGATATCTCGATACGTTGGGCACGATTGCTGCCATTTCGCCGCTTCTGGGACTTCTCGGTACAGTTATCGGCATGGTCAAGGTCTTTATAGCGATCACGACACATGGCGTCGGTAATCCCACTGTGCTTGCCGGCGGTATTGCCGAGGCGTTGATAACGACCGCTGCCGGCCTGACCGTAGCGATTCCTGCACTCATTGGCTATCGCTACTACCGCAATCGTGTAGATGGCCTTGTGATCGATATGGAGAAGGAAGCGATTAAGCTCGTTGAAGCACTGCACCGTCGCCAGAATCCGACGACGACCATGACTGACCCTGCCGTATCTGACAAGAGCGGATCGACCGGCATGGGCCGTAAAGGCAAGAAGAAAAAGTGAAGCTCAATCTGCGCGCCAAGGCCGAACCGGAGGTCAACATGACCTCGCTGATCGACGTCGTGCTCCTACTGCTGATCTTCTTCATGGTTTCCACGAGCTTTGTCAAAGAGTCCCAGATTTCAATTACCTTGCCGGAAGCGGATAGTAAGGCGGTTGTCGATGCGCTGCCGGAGCAACTGGAAATAATGATCACGGCGAAGGGCACCTACCTGATTAATGGACGAGAGTTGGTAAACAACCGGCCAGAAACCATTCGCAATGCGCTGCAGCGTATGTCCACCGGCGACACCTCGCTGCCACTGACGATCAGTGCGGATGCCAATTCAAGGCACCAGCACGTTGTGACCGCGATGGACGTGGCCGGCCGCCTGGGCTTCACAAAAATCAGTATTGCGACCCTGAACGATACGACGGACGAATAAAGAACTATGTCGGAGCGTCTCGATCCCCGAGCAAAAGAGATTTACAAGCGTTTATGGCGTTACGTTTCGCCGCACAAGGGCTTTGGGGTGCTCGCCGTAATCTCGATGATCGCCGCTGCCGGTACGGAAGCGACGCTGGTTGCGCTGCTCAAGCCATTGACAGATGAAGGCTTGGTTGAGCAGAGTCTGCAAGCGGTCGAAACTATTGCCATCGGGTTTGTTGTCGCTTTCATCGTTCGAGGCCTGTCCGGATTCGGTACCGAATAT
The DNA here is from genome assembly GCA_029243005.1 of Woeseiaceae bacterium. GTDB lineage: Bacteria > Pseudomonadota > Gammaproteobacteria > Steroidobacterales > Woeseiaceae > SZUA-117. The sequence goes on along the minus strand of JAQWSV010000062.1, from coordinate 2,314 downwards.
GCTCTGGGATGGATTGGCCGGCGGGTCATCAGTGACCTGCGTCGCGATGTGTTTCGTAAGTTTCTGACGCTACCGTCGCGCTTTATCGAAACGCATGCGACCGGTCCCATGATGTCGCGGATGACGTACCACGTTGAAATGGTCGCAGAGTCTGTGACAACGGTTGTTACGGTCATGGTCCGTGATCTACTGACCATATTTGCTGCGATGGGCTTGATGCTCTGGTTCAGCCCGCGATTGTTCATCTTCGTTATGGTGCTGATGCCGATCATCGCTATCCTTATCCAGTTGCTCGGCAAGGCGTTTCGGCGTTACAGCGGACGCATTCAGGATTCCATCGGTGAGGTGACCCAGGTCACCGAAGAAGTCCTCCGTGGCAATCGTGTCGTCAAGAATTTTGGTGGCTATGAATACGAGATGGACCGGCTGACGAAGGTCGATGAGTGGAATCGCAAGCAAAATCTCAAGCTCATCCGTGTGCGTTCGCTGGGCGTTGCGGTGACGCAGGTCATCTTCGGGTTTGGCGTTGCGACCGTCGTTTATGCAGCGGGTGCTGAGTCCAGTGATGGAAACCTGACGACTGGCGGATTTATCGCTTTTTTTAGCGCAATGATGCTGATGCTGCAGCCGCTACGACGGGTCACAAACATCAATGCGATATTGCAGCGGGGCATCGCAGCAGGTGACAGCCTGTTCCAGATTATCGACGAGCCCGACGAAGTGGATTCGGGCGAACATGTGGCTGAAGTGATCAGCGGGACTGTCGAATTCCGCAACGTCTGCTTTTCCTATAACAATGACAAGTCGCCCGTACTGTCCGATGTCAGTTTTGCCGTCGAGCCTGGCACATCAATAGCAATCGTTGGGCACTCCGGCAGCGGCAAGTCTACGCTGATTAGTTTGCTGCCACGTTTCTACGATGTGAATTCAGGCCATATTCTCCTCGACGGTATGCCTGTGTCTGAGTACAAGCTCGATAACCTGCGCGCAAATATCAGCCTGGTGAGTCAGGACATCGTTCTTTTCAATGACACGATCGAGAACAATCTGGCCTATGGGCAACTTCGGCGGAAAAGCCGCGCCGAAATACTGCAGGCGGCAGAAGCTGCGCATGTCATGGATTTCGTCCGGGACCTTCCTGACGGCTTCGAAACCGTGGTCGGTGATCGCGGCATCCTTCTATCGGGTGGGCAGCGACAGCGTATCGCGATCGGTCGGGCGATCCTGAAGAACTCGCCAGTCCTCATTCTGGACGAGGCAACGTCGTCGTTGGATACGAGATCCGAGCGACGAATCCAAGAGGCGCTGGATCACCTGATGCAGGACCGTACGACACTTGTTATTGCGCATCGTTTATCAACCGTCGAAAAGGCAGACCAGATCATCGTCCTGGACGAAGGTCGAATCGTCGAATCGGGCTCGCATCATCAGCTGCTCGATACCGATGGTCTGTACGCGGCACTCTACCGGCTGCAGTTTTCGGATGAGCTGTCCGGCAAGTAGCCGTATACGTCTGATTCGATGAATGCTGAGAAACAAAACTGGGTGGGGCGAACCTGGTATGGCGGTTCGCTGGTGTACTGGGTGCTGTTGCCGCTGACTTGCTTGTTTTCAATCCTATCCTCAGTGCGACGGTTCTTTTACCGTGTCGGCATCCTGACGACGCAGCGTGTCGATGCGCCCGTCGTCGTTGTTGGTAACATCGCTGTGGGTGGCACGGGTAAGACACCGATTACGATCTGGCTGGTGAAGGAGTTGCTACGGCGCGGCCAGAGGCCTGCGATCATCAGCCGTGGTTATCGGGGGAATGTTGGTCCATTCCCCTGGGAGGCGACAGAGGACAGCGATGCGGCGGTCGTTGGCGACGAGGCAATCATGCTGGCACGCCAGTGCCAATGTCCGGTGATTGTGCATCCTGACCGCGTTGCAGCTGCCCGGATGGCGATCGAACATGGCGCCAATATCTTGGTTGCCGACGATGGCTTGCAGCATTACCGACTTAACCGGGACGTTGAGATTGCGGTCGTTGACGGGACTCGCCGGTTTGGTAATGGGACTTTGTTGCCGGCTGGCCCCCTGAGGGAGCCGGTATCGAGACTCGAAGCGGCGGACATCGTCCTGGTTCAACAGGAGATGGAAGGAGCAGCTGACGAATGGGTGATGCGGCGGGCAACGGACCCGCAACCATTCAATTTCTACCTACGGGTTGCGGCAGTGGTAAGGCTGGACAGAATGGAAACGCGGGAATTGTCGGATTTTGCCGGTAAGACGGTACATGCCATAGCCGGCATCGGTCACCCTGAGCGCTTTTTCC
>JAQWSV010000061.1 GCA_029243005.1 Woeseiaceae bacterium | reverse complement strand
CGGCTATGCGTATCGCACGGTTTGCCGCTTCGCCCTCGCACTCGGGCGGCCGCGAAAGCGGGTGTGCTTCAGGTACTGTCATGCCGGTTTCGAACAGTGCGTTCTGCAGGCGATAGACGAGCTCGCCGTTTTCAGCGTGGACGGTCACGATAGCGCCCAGCTCGATCGCCCGCGAAAAGCTGTTCACGAGAATCTCGTCATCCGCCATGATGGCGCCCTTGTACGCCATGAAATGCTTGAAGCTATTGACGCCGTGGTCACGAACCAGCGTACCCATATCCTCAAAGACCGTGTCATCCCACCAGGTCACGGCAACGTGGAATGTATAGTCGGCCACGGCTTTTTCCGCCCAGCCGCGCCACTTTCGATAGGCGTCGAGCAAGTTCTCCTGCGGCGCGGGAATCACGAAGTCGATGATCATCGTCGTGCCACCGGCTGCTGCAGCGGCCGTACCGGATTCGAAGTCTTCGCTCGCGACCGTTCCCATGAACGGCAGTTGCATGTGGGTGTGCGGGTCGATCCCACCCGGCATCACGTACTGTCCGCTGGCGTCCACGACTCTTGCACCTTTCGGCGCATCGAGTCCCTCGCCAATAGCGACGATCTTGCCGTCGTCACAGAGCACGTCTGCCATGAACGTACGGTCGGCATTGACGACCGCACCACCCTTGATAAGTATTGTCATGTCGAACCTCCGCGTTTCGCAACGAGGTAGTAGATCAGTGCGCCCAGGATAGAACCTGTAAACCAGCCATAGTTATAGAACCACATCATCTTGCCGGTCACGATCGCGATGATGGTCAGTGCCACAGGCAGCAGGAACGCGATGAAGCCAGCCTTGTTCCAGGCGGGGTAGCCTGCGTCATCCTTGTACAGCGCGATGAGGTCATACTCCTGATTCTTCACCACGAAGTAGTCGACGACCATAATGCCTGCGATCGGGCCGAGCAGGCTCGAGTAACCGAGCAGCCAGTTAGAATACAGGCTCTCAACGCTGACGTCGGTCTCAAGCCAGCCGAGTTTCTTCATTAGTTCCCAGCTCATCAGTGCGAGGCCGATCAGACCCGTGATGATCACGCCGCGATCCTCATTGATTAGTTTGGGTGCGACATTCTGGAAGACATTGGTCGGCGACACGATATTGGCCGCCGTGTTCGTCGAGATTGTCGCGATGATGATCATGATCATCGCGATGACCACGCCGGAGGAGTTGTCGATTTGTCCGATCAGGTTGATCGGGTCGGAGATCGTCTTGCCCACCAGTTCGACCGATGCCGCCGTCAGGACGACACCGAGCCCTGCAAACAGCAGCATCGTGAGTGGCAAGCCGATGATCTGCCCGATGACCTGGCTGCGCTGGTGACGCGCGTAACGGCTGAAGTCGGGAATATTCAACGAGAGCGTTGCCCAGAAGCCGACCATGGCGGTCAGCCCGGACAGGAAGTACTTCGTGATCGAATCCTCGGGCGGACGACTGGCCGGTGTTGCGAGCACTTCACCGAGCGAGATCTTTGGCAGAGCCCAGACCAGCAGTCCCACCGCAACGATGAGCAGTAGCGGTGCTGCGAGTGCCTCGAGATGCTTGATCGACTCCGAGCCACGAATGACGACTGTCAGATTGGCCACCCAGAAAATGAAGAAGCCAAGTACCTCGCCGGTGCCGCCAAGCGCCTCCCACCACGGGAATATCGCCGACATCATCAAGTGAATTGCAATCCCGCCGAACAATGTCTGCACGCCGAACCAGCCGCAGGCGACGATGGCGCGTATCAGCGACGGTACATTCGAGCCGATTATGCCGAATGATGCTCGCAATACTACGGGGCAGGGGATGCCGTAACGCGTGCCCGGGAACGCGTTGAGCGTCAGCGGGATCAACACAATGATATTGGCGATCAGGATCGTCCACAGGGCCTCGGATACCGACAGCCCGAAGTAGGCGGTCAGTACGCCGCCGAGCGTGTAAGTCGGCACGCAGATCGCCATACCTACCCACAACGAGGCCACGTTCCAGCGCGACCAGGTGCGTTGCGCTGCCTTCGTCGGCGCGATGTCGTCGTTGTAGCGCGGACTCTCGATCAGGTCGCTGCCGAGCTCCAGCTCGATGTGCTCGCCAACGGTCTTGAGTGTCGACAGTGTTCGCAACTCAGTCATCGGTCAGTGGACCGTAGGTCTCCGGTCGCCTGTCGCGGAAGAACTGCCATGTGTCGCGCACCTCGCGGACCATGTCGAGATCGATATCGTGGACGAGAAGTTCGTCGTCACCGTAGCTTGCCTGTGCTTCGATAGCGCCGCGCGGGTTGACGATGTAGCTCGAGCCGTAGAACTCACCCATGTTGTGTGAGGACGCCCAGGGCTCTTCCGTGCCGATGCGGTTGATCGCGCCGATGAATACGCCGTTGGCCGCGGCCGAGGCAGGCTGCTCGAGTTCCCACAGGTACTTCGACAGTCCCGCTACGGTTGCGGACGGGTTGACGATGTACTCAGCGCCATTGAGTGCCAGCGCCCGCCAGCCCTCCGGGAAGTGGCGGTCATAGCAGATATAGACGCCGAGCTTCAGGTAGGCCGTCTCGAAGACCGGATAGCCGAGATCGCCAGGCTTGAAGAAGAACTTCTCATAGAATCCGGGATCTACCTGCGGGATGTGGGTCTTGCGGTACTTGCCGAGATACTTGCCGTCGGCGTCGATGACGGCGGCCGTATTGTAGTAGACGCCCGTCATGTGCTCTTCGTAGATTGGCACGACGACGACCATGCTGTGCTTTTTTGCGTATTCCTGCATGAGCCTCGTCGTCTGCCCGTCCGGAATCTTCTCGGCAGCTGCGTACCACTTCCGGTCCTGGCCAGGACAGAAGTAGGGCTGCGTGAATACTTCCTGGAAACATAATACCTGGACGCCTTGCACAGCAGCATCCTCAATGAACGGGATGTGGGCTTCGATCATCGCATCGCGGATAGCTTCAGGTTCCATCGTGCCATCACCCTTGAGTGACATTTGAATAAGGCCACACCGGACTTTGCTCATTTTTTGTATTCCTTTTTGGCCAAATGGCTCCGAGAATTGGGAAGCTGATGTTCTACCATTGAACTACACCCGCTTTTCAGGGAATTAGCTTCTCTCCGCCCACAATCTGAGTAGCTCTGCTTCCCGTTCCACATCGGGTCCGGCTTTGATCGTCGCGGTTCGCTCTGCCGGCAGCGTTTTCCACCAGGTGAGCGTGTCGCGGGCCGTTTCTCGTGTCGGTCGATTTTTCAAGCCCTTCGCAACGGCACGCGTACCGTCAACTTCGTTCAGTGATGCAAACTCGCCGTTCGGATCCTCCCAGATCGGGAATCGCGCCTCCTGCTCATTGAGAAAAGCAGTACTAACCCAGTGCGGCGTCATGTCGGCCGCCGTAACGGCAAGGCAATCTTCCAGCATATCGCCAATCTTGAACGCGCTGGCCGGCGTCACCGTGTTGTAGGTGCCTGCAATCTGCTGTTCCGCACAATCGATCGAGAAGTTGGCGAGGTCACGTACATCGATGATCTGGATATCGTCGTCGGGCGTACCCGGCCACAGCATGTCGCCGCCAATCAGCGTCCGTGCAGGCCAGTAAGTGTAACGATCCGTGCGGTCGCCAGGACCGCAGATATAGGTCGGCCGAAGAATCGTGCTCCTGTCATCACCGAGTTGCTCAAGGACCCGCTTCTCGCAAAGCGCTTTCAGCGGACCGTAGGTCTCGCCAGTGACCTCTTCAACCGTCTCATCTCCCAGCGTGGCCACGGCGGAGTCTTCATTGACTGGTCTTGTTGGGTCGCCATAGACAGAGACCGTCGAGATATACACGTAGTGACCCATGTTTGGCGCCAACAAACGAGCCGAGTCTTCGACATGACGGGGTACGTAGCCCGAGTTGTCGAGCACGACATCCCACTTGCCGCCCTCGAGCGCCTGCAGGCCGTTATTGCGATCGCCTTTATGGAGCTTCAGATCCGGGAACAATTCACTGTTCGTCCTGCCGCGATTGAACAACTCGACTTCATGGCCGCGTCGCAGTGCTTCGCGCACCATGTGGGGGCCAATAAATCCGGTACCACCGAGAATCAGGATCCTGAGTGGGCCGGATTCACCCGATACAGTTACCTGACCCTCAGCTTCGCCCGGGCGCAGCCCTGCAGCGACCGCCGCACTACCAAGCAAACTGGTCTTCAGGAGTCGACGCCTGATGTTATTCATTGTCATTGTTCCCCTCGTCTGAGAGGAGGAGTGTACTTGCGGGAACGCTTTTTATCGAATGTCGGACGCGCTTATTGCGATTAGCGATAACGATCCATCAGGGCGGCAAGTTTTTCCGAACCGGGATTCAAGTCCGCGTAGGGAACCTGTGACAGCGGCGTCTCTACTGTACTCGCATCCGAGTGCATGTCGCCGGTGCTCTCGTCAATGTACAGCAGTCCGGTAATGATCTCGCCATGGTTAACGCTATCGCGAAGGAATGAAAACGCAGCGGCCCGACTCGTTGGATCATAGTCCTCGTTCACCTTGCGGAAGACGATCTTGCTGCCGTCGTGCATCTGGATCGGCATCGCCTCACCTTCGTCGTAAGCGGCGACAATCTCCTCGCTCGGCGCAATGTAGTCGGCGTCGATCACGTGGTGAAAATGCTGGCGAGTGTGTGCGTAACTCTTGGTGGAGCCTTCATTGTCATTGAAGGTAACGCACGGGCTAATCACATCGAGCAATGCGAAGCCCTGGTGCATCAAGGCGCCTTTGATGAGCGGCACGAGCTGTTGCTTGTCGCCTGAGAAACCGCGCGCGATGTAGGTTGCACCCAGGCCGATCGCCGTACTGACCGGGTCAATGGGCATTTGCCGGTTCGGCTGGGCCTTTTTCGCCACACTGCCTACATCAGCCGACGCTGAATACTGGCCCTTCGTCAAACCATACACACCGTTGTTCTCGATGATGTAGCACATATTTAGGTTGCGACGAATAACGTGTGCAAACTGGCCCATGCCGATTGACAGAGAATCGCCGTCGCCAGACACGCCGATATAAGTGAGGTCATGGTTCGCCGCATTACCCCCCGTGGTAACCGAAGCCATTCGACCGTGGACTGAATTAAAGCCGTGCGATTGGCTGACGAAGTAGGCCGGCGTCTTGGAAGAGCAACCGATACCACTCATCTTGGCTAGTTTGTGTGGCTCGATCCCCAGTTCGAATACCGCCTGGATGATCGCGGCCGTAATCGAGTCATGGCCGCAACCGGCGCAAAGCGTCGAGACGCCACCCTCGTAGTCGCGCACCGTCAGTCCGAGCTTGTTGCGCGGCATCTTCGGATGGGTGACTTTTGGCTTGGCGATGTAGCTCATCGACTTTCTCCGCGGCTCAGGCCGCCTGGCCTTTTGCGGCTTCCTCGAGGACTCTCTCGATCACGAAGTCCGCGCTGATTGGCAGGCCGTTGTAGTGCAGCATTGACACAAGTTTGTCAGGATCGGCGTCGATGTCGAGCATCAACAGCGTTCGCAACTGCGCATCGCGATTCTGTTCGACAACATAAATGCGTTCGTGTTTATCTATAAAGTCGCGAATAGCGTCAGTGAACGGGAACGCACGCGCCCGGCAATAGTTGAGATTGATGTTCTTGTCGGAGAGCTTCGACATCGCTTCTTTCACGGCGCCGTCACAACTTCCGATCGTCAGGATGCCGACCTTGTTGAATTTCGAGTACTCGATTTCCGCTTCCGGTACCAGAGTACGGGCTGTCTCCCACTTGACCAGCAGGCGATCGATCACCTCCTGGTAGGCCTCGGCGTCCTCGGTATAGGCGCCGTACTTCGTGTGGCCGGACCCACGCGTAAAATAGGCACCCTTCGGATGCACGCCGGGCAGCGTTCGATAGGGAATTCCGTCGCCGTCGACGTCGAGGTATCGATAAAACTTCTCCATGCCCTCGAGTTCCTCTGCAGACAGGACTTTGCCTCGATCTGGCTCGTAATTCTCGTCCCACTTCAGGTCCGGGCACATCCAGTCGTTCATGCCGACATCAAGATCGGACAACACCATCACCGGGGTCTGAAGCCGATCGGCAAGATCGAAAGCCTGTGGCGCCGAATAAAAGCACTCCTCAGGATTCGCTGGGAACAGAAGAACGTGCTTCGTATCGCCGTGCGATGCATAGGCGCACGAGATCAGGTCGCACTGCTGTGTGCGGGTCGGCATGCCAGTCGACGGACCGGTTCGCTGCACATCAAATATGACTGCCGGCACCTCGGCATAGTAGGCAAAACCGATAAACTCGTTCATCAGTGAAATGCCGGGACCACTGGTCGGCGTAAAGGCGCGGGCGCCGTTCCACGCGGCACCAAGCACGACACCGATCGCCGCGAGTTCGTCTTCCGCCTGGACGATGCAGTAGCTCTTGTTACCGTCTTCATCTTCGCGATACTCACGGCAGAAGCCCTTGTACGCATCCATCAATGACGTCGATGGCGTAATCGGATACCACGCACCAACGGTCGCGCCAGCATATACGCAGCCCAGTCCGGCAGCAGTATTGCCGTCAACAATGATGTGACCGGCCGTTTTGCCCATCTTTTCGACGCGAACCGGCAAAGGACACTGGAAATTCTCGGTGGCGTAGTTGTAACCCAGCATAATCGCCTCGAGATTCGATTCGATCAGGTGTTTTTTCGATGCGAACGTCTCGCCGAGCAGCGCTTTGATCACTTCGAGGTCGATCTCGAGCAATGCGGCTACGACGCCGACGTAGGCGATGTTTTTCATCAAGATGCGTGCACGGACCGTATCGAAATGCTCATTACATATTCTCGAGAGCGGCACGCCAAAGACATGAATGTCGTCGCGGTTCAGCAGTCGACTCCGCGGCCAGGTGGAATCATAGATCAGCCAGCCGCCCGGGCGAACAGCAGCCATGTCTTCCTCGTAGGTCTGCACGTTCATTGCAATCACCAGGTCAATCCGCTCGGTACGAGCCATGTGTCCGTCGCCGGTGACGCGAATCTCGTACCAGGTCGGTAATCCCTGAATATTGGACGGGAAGTAGTTTTTGCCAACGACCGGTATGCCCATACGGAAAATCGCTTTCATGAGCAGGCCATTCGCACTGGCGGAACCCGTGCCATTGACTGTGCCGATCTTGATGGTGACGTCGTTAACTGAGGACAAGGTCATTCTTCCCTGATATTTTTTGGCGCCCTAATTAACCGCCGACGCTGACGCGCTTCGGCTGATCGGCTTCGATTTCATCTTTGACGTGTGGAATCAGGACGTCGGATTTCTGCATATCCCAAGCGCCGGTCGGGCAGCGCTCAGCACACAGACTGCAATGGACACAAAGGTCCTCGTCCTTGACCATGACCCGGCCTGTTTGCGGCAAAATGTCCGATACGTAAAGGTCCTGTTCGAGGTTCTCGGCCGGCGCGGACAAACGCGTGCGCAGGTCTTCTTCCTCACCGTCCTCGGTAATGGTCAAGCAATTTACCGGGCAGACGTCGATACAGGCGTCGCACTCGATACAGAGTTTCTCGACGAAGACGGTCTGGATATCGCAGTTAAGGCACCGCTCAACTTCCTGGATGGCCTGTTCCGCCGTAAAGCCGAGTTCGACTTCAATGTCGAGTTTCTTGAATCGCTCTTTCAGGTCGACGTGCGGCATGATCCTGCGTTCGGCGGCATCGTAATCGTTCGAAAAGCTCCACTCGTGGATGCCCATCTTCTGACTGCTGAGATTAACGCCGCGCGGCAGTCGATCCGCCAGGCTCTGACCGTTGCAGTATTTGTGAATGGAAATGGCGGCTTCATGGCCATGCGCGACAGCCCAGATGATATTCTCCGGGCCCCAGGCGGCGTCACCGCCGAAGAAAACACCTTCACGCGAACACATAAAGGTTGTCTTGTCGACTTCCGGGCAGTCCCACTCGTTGAATTCGATTCCGATGTCGCGTTCGATCCAGGGGAATGCGTTGTCCTGGCCAATGGCAACGATCACATCGCTACACGGAATGGTGATAACACCGGTCGACTTGCCGCGATCGATGCGACCGTCTTCATCAATGTTGTACTCCATCTGGTCGAATTTCATACCGACCAGCTTGCCGTTCTCGACGACGAATTCTTTCGGTGAATGATTGACGAGGATTTCGACGTTCTCTTCCTCGGCATCTTCGAGCTCCCACTCGGATGCCTTGAAGAAGCCGCGCGGCTTCCTAGCCATGACCTTGACGTCCTTGGCACCCAGCCGGAGCGACGTGCGGCAACAATCCATCGCCGTATTGCCGACACCGATGATCAATACGTTGGCGCCAATCTCTTTCGTATGCTCGAACGCGACCGACTCCAGCCAATCGATACCGATGTGCACATTTTCGCTGTCCCAGCGCCCCGGTAGTTCGAGCTCCTTGCCACGTGGCGCGCCGGTTCCAACGAAGATCGCATCGAAGCCGCCGTTATCCAGCAAGTCCTTCATGCTTTCAATTCGGTGATTCAGCCTCAGGTCGGCGCCCATATCGAGGATGTAGTTGATCTCCTCATCGAGCACTTTGGGCGGTAACCGAAATTGCGGGATGTTGGTGCGCATCAGGCCGCCCGTGGTGCCGAGTGCCTCGAAGATGGTTACCTCGTAACCCATCGGTAGCAGGTCATTGGCCACGGCTAGCGACGCGCAACCAGCGCCAAGCAGCGCCACCTTATTACCATTGGTCTTTTCCGGCTTCTTCGGCAAGCGATCCACGATGTCGTCGCGATGATCTGCGGCTACTCGCTTCAGGCGACAAATTGCCACCGCCTTGTCCTCGACACGCCCTCGACGGCAGGCCGGCTCGCAAGGCCGGTCGCAGACACGCCCAAGAATGCCCGGAAAGACGTTCGACTTCCGGTTGAGCATGTAGGCGTCGGAGAATTCGCCCTGGGCGATGAGGCGGATATAGCCGGGCACGTCGGTATGTGCGGGGCAAGCCCACTGACAGTCGACCACTTTATGAAAGTAGTCAGGATTAGACGTGTCAGTTGGTTTCATTCAGTTTTAACCGGGGCGTAACCGTGCGACCGAAGACTTGCGTCAATACCGTATATTTCGCGTAGGTTACCCGGATCGCCCAGAAAGTAAACAGTTTTGATCTTCTATCCAAACACGCGGCGAAATCACTATTATATGTCTCTTATATAATGTGACGAAGCCTTAGCGGGCCCGGATACAGTCCAGTCGAACGCCGGGGATTTTACCAGTCAACTTGCCGTCAGCGTAGACGATCACCCCGTTTACGATCGTCGCATCCACCGACGAACGGAAAGTGTGGCCTTCGAATGGCGACCAGTGACACTTGGCATACAGGTTCGACGGCTCGACCAGCGTTGGATGATCCGGGTCCATCAACACCAGGTCTGCAAAGTAGCCCTCACGAACGTAGCCTCGATCCACTACACCAAAGATATCGGCGACCGCATGTGCCGTCTTGTCAACGATGCACTCGTAGTCGAGCTGACCGTTCTGCACCATGTCGAACAGACAGAGCATGACGTGCTCTACAAGCGGTAGTCCGGCCGGCGCCTTGAAGTAGGTTTTGCCCTTCTCGCTCGCCGTGTGCGGCGCATGGTCCGTCGCGATGATATCGATCCGGTCCTCGTTGACCGCCTTGATCAGCGCCTCGCGATCCGAGACGCTCTTGATGGCCGGGTTGCACTTGATGCGTGTCCCCAGGTCCTTGTAGCGGCTCTCGTCAAACCACAGATGGTGGACGCAGACCTCTGCTGTAATGCGCTTGTCCTTGCGATGGCCCATCGTGAACAGGCCCATCTCGATGGCCGTCGTCAGGTGCAGAACGTGCAACAGCGCATCATGCCTGCGAGCGAGATCCACGGCCTGGCTGGACGACAACAGGCAGGCATTGGCAGAGCGAATGGCCGGATGCTCCGACATCGGCACGTCTTCGCCAAACTCGGCCTTGGCTCGGGCTTCGTTGTCCCAGATTGTCGGCGAGTGCTCGCAGTGAGTCAGGACTATCATTGGCGCGTGTTCGAACAGCAGTTCGAGCGCCTCCGGGTCGTCAACCAGCATGTCACCGGTCGAGGCACCCATGAAGGCCTTGATGCCGGCAGCTTCGCCGACCTGGAGCGCCTTGATCTCCTCGATGTTTCGATTGGTCGCGCCGAAGTGAAAACCATAGTTCGCACGACAACGCCCCTCGGCAATCTTGTACTTGTCTGCCAGCGCCTCACGCGTCGTGGTTTGCGGATTGACGTTGGGCATGTCCATGAAACTGGTGATGCCGCCGGCAACGGCTGCCGCGGATTCCGTCGCTAGGTCGCCCTTGTTGGTCAAACCCGGCTCACGGAAGTGCACTTGGTCGTCGATCATGCCCGGCAAGAGCATCTTTCCCTTCGCATCGAGCACGTCAACGTTGTCGCCGACGGAAATGCCGGCGCCGATTTGCTCGATACGATCGCCCCGAATCAGAACATCTGCATCGCAGGTTTCACCCTCGTTGACGAGGCGTGCATTGGTAATAAGTAGCTGGTTCATCTTCTCGGTTGGACGGGAAGTAGGCCCCCTCCTCAGTGTGTGCGTCGCCCGGACCAGAGCCCAGAGTGCCATATCGTACCGTCCTTCTGCGATCGCTGCTCGATTTTTGGCAGAGAATCGATAACTACGCCACCAGCGGAATTATTCTCTCTGCAACTCCCAATCGACGCCGCGCTGATCCGGGTGCAATGGACCGCATTTACCAGTCGCGTCGCTGATCGTGATGCCCTAAGCGGCTTTTGCAATGGCACCAGGACGATGCGCAACGCTCACGACCGTTATGTTCAGCTTCCCGATATTCGGCAGCACGCATCGGGTGCCGTCCAAACAATCCAGAATTTCCGATCCCTGAACCTGCTATCGAAATCGCTATTCCAACACGAGACCCCGGTGCGTTTCGAACGGTCAAACTCCCCATTCTCTATAAATTCCCCCCGGATCGAATACATCCGAAACCTTCACCGCTACCCTGCTGATACGCTACTCTTGCCCGTCCCATGAATGCTGATGACTACATCGAGCTGATCGACGCCGCGAACGTCTATGATGTCGCGAAGGTGTCGCCGCTGGAAATCGCTCCAAACCTATCGGAGCGGCTGGGCTGTCGCATACTAATGAAACGCGAGGACCTGCAAACTGTATTCTCGTTCAAGCTCCGAGGGGCCTACAACAAGCTCTCCAACCTACCGCAGGAGGCTATCGACGCTGGGGTCATTTGCAGCTCCGCGGGAAACCATGCCCAGGGAGTGGCGCTGGCGGCCAAGCGTCGAAACGTGAAAGCGACTATCGTGATGCCTGTGACGACGCCGTCCATCAAAGTGGATGCCGTCGCAACACTCGGCGGGGACGTAGTCCTGCATGGCGACAACTACGACGAGGCTTATGCGAAAGCCTGCGAGCTGGTCGATGAGCAAGGCCTGACCTTTATTCATCCCTTTGACGACCCGGCGGTCATCGCCGGCCAGGGAACGATCGGAAAGGAGCTCATCGACCAGATGAGTGAAGACGTTGCAGCAGTGTTTGTACCCATCGGGGGCGGCGGCCTGATGGCGGGCATTGCCACCTATGTAAAAGCAAAACGCCCTGACGTAAGAATCATCGGGGTGGAACCCCAGGATTCCGCAGCCATGAGTGAGTCGATTGCGGCCGACAAGCCAATCACCCTGGATCATGTCGGTATCTTTGCCGACGGTGTCGCGGTGAAGCGTGTTGGTGATGAGACATTCCGGCTTTGTTCTGAGTTCGTTGACGAGATCGTCACCGTGGATACCGACCAGATCTGTGCCGGCATCAAGGACATTTTCGAGGACACGCGTTCAATTGTTGAGCCTGCAGGGGCACTCGCCGTAGCAGGTGTGAAAAAGTACATCGCAAAGCACCAAGAAAAAGACAAGGAATTCGTCGTAATCAATTGCGGCGCGAACGTCAATTTCGATCGCTTGCGCCACATTGCAGAACGTGCCGCGATCGGTGAGAAGCAAGAGATGTTGCTGGCTGTTGAAATCCCGGAAGAGCCGGGCAGCTTTCGAAAATTCTGCCAGGCACTGGGTCGTCGCAGCATCACTGAGTTCAACTATCGCTATAAAGATATAAAGAATGCTCACATCTTTGTTGGCGTTCAGTTACGACACGGCGCCGAAGAACACGGCGAACTTCTCGACCACCTATCTGCACTCGGCTACCTCGTTGCTGACCTTAGCGATGACGAAATGGTGAAACTACACATCCGCCACATGGTCGGTGGTAGCGCGGCCAACCTTGAAAACGAAAGGTTGTTCCGCTTTGAATTCCCCGAACGACCAGGTGCCCTGCTCGACTTCCTGCAGGCGATCGGTACCGACTGGAACATCAGCCTGTTCCACTATCGAAATCACGGCTCGGATCATGGTCGTGTACTCGCAGGCATACAGGTGCCCGAAGACAAGTCTGACGAACTCGAGGCGCATCTCGCCGATCTCGGCTACTCACACTTTGAGGAAAGCGATAATCCTGCATACAGGATTTTCCTGGCTTAATCGTTCAGACGCCGCACCTTGATGGGCTAGACTGGTAGAAAAGTCCGGAGGTATTTTAGACTCGGCAAGACTCAATGACCGAATGCAGGATTTCGGCATCTTCGCAGTTCTTGCATCACTGTTATTTCTCGGCCTACAGATGAAGCAGTTCAAATTAGTAGCGCACTACTCCCGGTAGGACGGATCTTGTCGATCAAGCTTCCTGTTTAGTTCGAGGAAGCTGGCTAGCCCGCAGCAGCAGATTGCTGCCTGATCTTCAGAGCCAATCCAGCACCCAGCATCATCAGGACCAGCGGATAGTACGGAACGAATGGGAAGTAAGGTGTGTAAACCCCGATGGTGTTCAATGCAGGGATACTAAACCCGAAGTCGTAGATCGCCTTGCCCCAAGGTGAGCCAAACGTGACACCGAGCAGGCCGACGATTGCAACAGCCGCGCCAGGTAACCACGTCGCCACTCCACTGGCTTCACCATTTGCCTTTTGCCAACGTCTACTCGTCCAGGCTGCCATCCGCATGCCCCAGGCCAGGAAGCCCATCCAGTAGTAAATGTAGTTAATAACAAGCGGCTGATTGCTGTAGAACAGGTACCACCAGTAGGTAATGAAGGCATACGTCCATAGCCAGTAGATACCAACCGTATGCAGGATCTTCCACTGCTTCGGCGTCAATCGGCTGCGTCCAAACTTAAATGACGTAGTGGTCATCGCAATTAGCAACGTATAGCCACCGATGCCTTCGATAACATCACTCAGCGCGTAGATCCTATTGACGTAATGGTCCGCATGCCGGGTGACCATCCAGAGAATGAATGTGAGCTGCCAAGCCATTGCTGCCGCGAAAGCGAGTCCGAGGAACTTGCGGTTGCGCAAAATCCAGCGCCCAAAATCGCCAGGGTACAACACGTTTACCGCTGATGCGGCAAACGTTACATACAAGAGCGGAACGGCACAGCGAACGGCAATCTCGATCATTGACGAGACGCCGCGCGCGGTGCTCAAGTCCACTTTCGTCATCTTCAGGATAACCGCTGACGAGATTGGCAGCGAAATTAGCCAAAAGAGATTCCAACCGTTGATGACTTTGCTCTTCAACATATCTGCCCCGCATTTGGTCTCATAACAGCACCGGGCTAATTATCCAAAAGGCCTTGTGGGACCTCTTTGCACTGTTGGTATTTAATAACTTAACTGAACATCGGGGTGCGGTCTATTTGCAGCGGCAAACCTGAAGGGGTTGCCACTGGTGTTCTATGCAACCGTGACAAACCAATATTTACCCGAATCCGCGATCACGAGCAACGGCCCGGCCGCAAAGCCGCCGGTTTTCTGGCGCTGCGCCGGATTCAGACACCCAAGGTAGCCGGACTGTAGTTCTGTTGCATCACTCACAGCCAGTCCTTATGCAGTACCGTATGTATTTACACAAGATTCTGCAAAATCTAAACAAACCCCTCCGCAGCATGGGCCAGCGCCGCCGGTGCCTCGAAGTGCACCATGTGTCCGGCCCCCGGGATCTCGACAGACTCGGCGCCGTGAAACGGATGCCGCGACTCGTCCGGGTCCAGCCATAACTTCATAGCGGCCTTGAAGTCCGTGTTCTCACCGACGACCAGAAGGACCGGTGCGGTCACGCTGTTCCAGCACGCTTCTGCTTCGGCGCGACGATACTGCAACGCATTCGGTAATTTGTGGGCCGGGTCGGCACGCAGATGGATCAGTCCATCTTCTCCCCGCTCTGCCCAGTGACCGGCGACGAACATCGCCTGTTCTGTGCTCATACCCGGGCTGCGTTTGTTGATCCGCCGGGCGAGATCTTCGAGTTCGGGGTAGGTGTTGTAGGACGGCATCTGACGGGACTGTTCGATCCAGCGTCGGTAATTGGACGGCACGTTGCTAGGATCGCTGTCGGCCAGGCCGAACCCCTCCACGTTAACGAATTTACCCACGCGCTCGGGAAAGATTCCGGCGTAGATGCCTGCTGCGTTTGCGCCCATGCTGTGACCGAGCAAGTTGACCGGTTCGTCAGGCTGATAGATCTGCAGCAGGCGGTCGAGGTCCGCGATGTAGTCCGGAAACCAGTAACTATCGCAGCGGCAGTGCGACAAGCCAAAGCCTCGCCAGTCTGGTGCGATCACAAACCAGTCTCTTTCCAGTTCGTCGACCAGGAACTGGAAAGAAGCCCCTGTGTCGCCCCAGCCATGCAAGAGGACGAGGAGCGGCTTGTCGCGGTTGCCCCATTCATAGACGTGATAGCGAATGCCGCGAATGTCGTGCCAGGCGGATGACGATGCAATACGTGGAGAATAGATTTGTGACGTCGTCATTTGCCGCCGAATATGCGCTGGTTCATGATGTTAGCGTCGTGTATAAGATCCTTACATTCTCTTTGATGACCCTTCCGTAGTACAGGCCACGGCGTGAAATGACATTTGAGATCGGACTTGTCCTTGGCATTCTCACCATCTCTTTGATTCTCTTCGTTAGCGAAGTCATCCGCATGGATCTCGTCGCCCTGCTGGTCCTCTGCGCGCTGGCGGTCTCCGGCCTCGTCACCACCAACGAAGCATTTGCCGGCTTCTCGAACAGCGCCGTCATCACAGTATGGGCCATGTTCATCCTCAGTGAGGGCCTCACGCGCACCGGGATCGCCGATATTATCGGCCGACAGGTGATGCGGCTCGCTGGGCGGCGCGAGATCGCGATGATCATGGTCATCATGATTACTGCGGCAGTGCTCTCCGCATTCATGAACAACATCGGTGTGGCGGCATTGATGCTGCCCGTCGTGATCGAGGTGGCCCGACGTACCCGCATTTCACCATCCCGGCTTCTGTTGCCGCTGGCCTACGCGACCCTGCTCGGCGGCCTGATGACACAGATCGGCACACCGCCCAACCTGCTGATCAGTGAAATGATGACGCAAAACGGCCATCGAACCTTCGGGCTGTTCGACTTTATGCCGATCGGCAGCGTGATCATGGTGGTCGGTGTCATCTTCGTCGCTTTCATCGGGCGATTCATGTTGCCGAAACGCAAGTCAGACCGTAGCCAGCATCACAGTCAACGCAGTCTTAGAAATCGCTACAAACTGCAGGAACGCACCTTTCTGCTTCGCGTGCCGATGGATTCCATACTGGTCGGCAAGACGTTGGGTGAAACCCGAATCGGCTCGTCAACCGGCCTGATCATCCTCGCACTAATCCGGTTCGGACGCAGCGAGACCCTGCCCAGCAGGCAGACAGTCCTGCGTGGCGGCGACGGCATTCTAGTCCAGGGGCGTGTCGACCAGTTCAAGGAGCTACAGCGCTGGAGCGACCTTGTGATCGAACGCGAAGCGCCTGTCCTTAAATCCATGGTCGCCGCCAAGGTGGCCTACGCAGAGGTCACGCTGGCGGAGGGATCGCCACTGATCGGTGAACTCGTTCGGCACGCGCACTTTCGCAGTCGATTCAATGTCAGCGTGGTCGGACTGTTTCGTCGCAACAACTATCGTCTGACCAATCTCGCCTACGTGCCATTGCGCGCGGGGGACCGGATTCTCGTTCAGGGTGAAGTCGAAGACATCGAGGATCTCGATCGCTTTGCAGACTTTGATAACGCAGTCTTGCTGGCCAACGAAACATTGAAGGAGCAATACAACACGGAAGAACGCATGTTCGTCGTACGCCTGCCGAAGTACAGCGACCTTGCGGAAGCGACACTGGAGAAGAGCCGTCTGGCCGACGTATTCGACTTCCGCGTCGTCGCAATCTTCCGCGACGGCAAGCTGAACGTGATGCCACGCGGCGGCGAAGTACTCGAAGGCGGCGACCTCCTGCTGATCGAGGGTCAGCACGAAGACCTAGATGTACTGCGCGGTCTGCAGGAGCTCGAGGTCGAAACCAAGGTCGCACCCAACCTCGGCGCACTCAAGTCCGACCGCCTGACCCTGATGGATGCAACCCTCGATCCGCGCTCCACACTGGCCGGTCGTACAGTCGGCGAGCTGAACTTTCGTGAACGATATGGCATCGAGCTTGCCGGCATCTGGCGCGAAGGTGGTCCGATCGGCGACGATCTTGCAAATGAGCGCCTGCAGGTCGGTGACGCCCTTTTGCTGCTCGGACCCCATGACAGGTTGCAACTTCTGAGCAATGACTCCGACTTCCTGATCCTGACGCCGTTGGGCCAGAAACCGCCCAACACGCAGCGCGCACCACTGGCTGCCTTGATCATGCTGGCCGTGGTTTTGAGCGTCATGGCGGGCTATGCACCGATCGCGATCGCCGCGGTGGTTGGCGGCAGCATCATGGTATTAACCGGCTGCCTGACAATGGAGCAGGCTTATCGCGCCAT
Organism: Woeseiaceae bacterium; assembly: GCA_029243005.1. Lineage (GTDB taxonomy): Bacteria > Pseudomonadota > Gammaproteobacteria > Steroidobacterales > Woeseiaceae > SZUA-117. The sequence continues at coordinate 6,488 of JAQWSV010000061.1, read as the reverse complement.
CGACTGGCGCGCGATATTCCTCATAGCCGGCATGTTGCCGCTCGGCACGGCGATGCAGGATACCGGCGCAGCATCTTACCTGGCCGATCAGGTCATGCTACTGCTGGGCGATGCAGGGCCCTGGCCCGTCATTGCCGGACTCTACGTCCTGACCGCGATGGCAACGATGATTATTCCCACGGCGGCCCTAGTCGTACTGATGTCGCCCATCGTACTCTCGGCAATGTCCGACATGGGCTATTCGCCGGAGACGGCGATGATGGCAGTGGCAATGGCCGCATCGGCGAGTTTCACGAGCCCGATCTCGCACCCCGCCAACATCCTGGTCATGGGTCCCGGTGGCTACCGTTTCGTGGATTACATCAAGGTCGGCGTACCGCTGACTATCGTCGTCTTTATCACCGTGATGGTCTTGCTACCCATTCTCTGGCCGCTGACGCCGATCTCTCCATAGAAAGACTTCTAGGGTTTCAGGATGGTCGAGCCAGTAGTCTTTCTAGATTCGAGATCGTTGTGCGCCTGTGCGGCGTCGGCCAGCGCATACATCTGGTTGACGTCCACGGTTACGGCACCTTCCCGCATCGCGCCGAACAACTCCCCGGTCGCGCCGAGCAGATCATCGCGAGTAGCGACGAAATCGAATAAAACCGGACGAGTGACGTACAACGAATGGCGCTTGGCCAGTTCGGCGGGCGCGAACGAGTCGACGGGACCGGTAGCATTGCCAAACGTCACCATGACGCCATGCGGTCTCAGGCAGTCCAGTGAAGTCATGAACGTGTCCTTGCCGATTGAGTCATAGACAGCGGCAACACCTTCTCCACCGGTCAGCTCGCGAACGGCGCCGGCGATATCGGCATTGTCCGACATGATGATGTGCTCGCAGCCTTTCTCGCGCGCGCGCTCTGCCTTCTGATCCGTGCTAACGATACCAATCACTGTTGCGCCGAGGTGCTTCGCCCACTGAGCGACCAATGAACCGACACCCCCAGCGGCCGCGTAAAGCAACACGGTATCGCCAGCCTTGACGGGATAACTGCGCCGGAGCAGGTACCACGCGGTCAATCCCTTGAGGAGAACCGCAGCGGCATGTTCGTCGGCAATTTCTTCCGGTATCGGCACCAAGCGATTCGCGGGATAGTTTCTGGCCGTCGAATACGCACCCAGTGGCAAGCCTGTGTAAACCACGCGGTCGCCCGGTGAAACATCGGTGACGCCGGGGCCTGCCGCCTCGACGAGGCCTGCGGCCTCGGTACCGAGATTCAATGGCAGGTCAAGTGGATATAAACCAGTGCGATGGTAAGTATCGATGAAGTTCAGGCCGATTGCCGTGTGCCTAATCGTAGCCTCGCCCTCGCCCGGTTCAGGCACTTCGATCGATTCATACTGCAAGACTTCTGGGCCGCCGTATTCGTGAATTCTTATTGCATGTGCGTTCATGCGGCGAGCATAACCGAGAGGCGGCCACAAATTAAGTCGCGTGGATACAACGGGTACTTTCTAAGAGCCTGGTAAGCGATGTGCACTGGCTGTCATCAAGCCAGTTATACCCGTAGAATTTAGCGCATGACAAACGTCGTAATCATTGGTGCCGGTCACGGTGCCGGACAGGCTGTACTCTCTCTTCGCCAGAAAAAATTTGCCGGCAACATCATTTTGATTGGCGAAGAAGCCTGGTATCCCTACCAGCGTCCGCCCCTGTCTAAGAAGTTCCTCGCGGGCGAGATGCCTGCTGAGCGGCTGTACTTCAAACCGCAAGATTTCTACGACGCACCAAATGTAAAGGTGGCCCTGAGCGATCGTGTTACCTGTATCGATCCTGACAGGCAATGCGTCAGCACCGCATCAGGCGAACAGTTCGACTACGACGCGGCCATCATCGCGACGGGCAGCAGGCCACGAATATTGGATGTACCGGGCGCTGATTTGGAGGGCGTCCACTACCTGCGCGGGATCGACGATGTCAACGGAATCCGGAGCGAAATCGCAGCCGGCAAGCGCATCGCTATAGTGGGCGCCGGCTATATCGGCCTGGAGGTCGCCGCTGTGTCAGCGCAATTGGGGCTCGAGGTGACCGTCATTGAGATGGCAGACCGGGTGATGAGTCGTGTGGTCTCACCTGAGCTGTCGTCGTTCTACGAATCAGTTCACCGCAACAATGGTGTCAAGTTGTTGTTGTCAACCGGCGTTGACGGATTGACGGGCAGCGGCCGCGTCGATGGCGCACTGCTGAGCAACGGTGAGAGACTTGACACCGACATGGTCGTGATAGGCATTGGAATTGTGCCCAACATGGAGCTTGCAACAGACGCCGGTCTCGACGTGGGAGATGGCATCATTGTCGATGACCACTGTCGAACCAGCGATCCAGATCTGTACGCCATCGGTGACTGTTCGTTTCATCCGAACAGTGCGCTGGACACCTGCCTTCGGCTCGAGTCTGTCCACAACGCACTCGAACAGGCCAAGACAGCAGCCGCCAATATCTGTGACGAAGACACCGCTTATTCGCAAGTACCGTGGTTCTGGTCCGACCAGTATGACCTCAAATTGCAGATCGCCGGGATTTCACAGGGATATGACAACGTTGTAATGCGTGGCAACCCGAGATCAAAATCGTTTTCCTGTCTTTATCTGCGCAATGGAGAACTCATCGCTGTGGATGCAGTCAACGCACCCAGGGACTACGTGCAGTCAAAGGCGCTGATCGCCGATCACGCGTGCATCGATCCGGTCGTTCTTGCGAATACGACGATTCAACTAAAGGACGCGAGTTAGCTCAGGCAAACGGCAGTGCTTCGCCGTGTTCGTACGCGTATTCCCGGTGTAAGCCCTGTAATCGCTGCGTCAGTGGTCCGGCCTTGCCACCGCCAATGACGCGACCATCCGCCGCGAGAATCGGCGTCAACTCGCCCATGGTCCCGGTCGTGAAGGCTTCGTCTGCCGTATAGAGCTCCGTAAGAGACAGATCCTTCTCGGCGGCTGGAATGTCCGCTGCTTCCGCGATATCGAGAATCATCTGACGCGTGAGGCCCGGCAGGCAGGCATCAGCGAATGGCGTCAGCAGTCTGCCACCGCACACCATAAATAAATTCGTATCGTTAGTTTCAGATATGAAACCGTTGACATCGAGCATGACGGCGCTATCGACACCGGCCACGTTGGCGTCGATGGCAGCCATTATGTTGTTCAGCAGATTATTGTGGTGAATCTTTGAATCCAGGCATTGGGGTGTGTTGCGACGGGTCGCAGATGTCACCACACGAATACCTTCGTCCGAATAGATCGGCGGTTTCCACTCCGCCAGCACGACCAGCGAACAACCTGACTGGTTCAACTTCGGATTCATTCCCGACGTAGTCTTTTCGCCGCGGGTCAGCGTAAGACGGATATGTGTGTCGTCCATCATGCCATTCGCTTCCAGCGTCGAGAAAATGGCCTGCCTGATCTCGTCAGAATCAGGAACATTGGCGAAGGCCAGCGTATGTGCAGAGTCCTGCAACCTTTGCAGGTGCCCGCCCAGTGCTGCGATTCGTCCCTTGTAAACGCGCAGGCCTTCCCAAACTGCATCACCGCCCTGCACGACGCTGTCGAAAACCGATAGGCGGGCATCCTCACGTTTAACAAGTTGCCCGTTTACATGCACCAGAATGTCTGCGTTTCGAGGATCTGGCAATTTCACGTCAATGCTCCCTGTTGCTTGTTTCGGTCTGCACAAATTGCGTGCGCGAAAAGTTTGTCATACCACGGGGCACATTCCTCGAGCCGTGGTTTAAGGTGTTCGGGAAAGTCCATCTTGTGTCGATAGGCTGAAAACCCGGTGCTCTTGTGCACGGCACGATACCAGTGCGGCGCCCAGATGCCGTCTTCTCTGATTGGTCCTACCTCCCACGACAGCATAGAATCGAAGAACGGAATATCGAGATGCTCGCAAAGACAAGACAGCACGCCTTCCGGATTGAGCAGCAGCTCGCGGGAATCGACAATCGCCGACGACTGGCCGGCACCGATGAGTGCCTCGTAGAGCTCCCACTGAACCTTGAGCCCCGTGTCGAACAATCCGGCTTCCGGCAACTGAATCGTCAGCGACGGCAACATCTGTTCAGGATCGCGGATCAGGAAGATGTTTACCGTGTTCTCGAGAAATGACGTGTCCAGCTCGACTAGGTGATGTGCCATCTGCTTCATGAACAGAATATCCGGGTTTTCGGAAGATGCCGCGAGCAACCCCTGCATTACGGCATCGCCATCGCAGTTGACCTTGGCCATGACCTCGTCGCGTCCGGGGTGAACAGTCCCGGTCACCCGGAGGAAATGGCCATACAACGGCTCGTCCACCACATGCGTATCCGGTCGTTGCGCGAAGCTGTACATCAGCGCCGTCGACACGTTTCGGGGTCCGGACCAGAGACAAACAGCTTTCATGGAATGTCTTGTTATTCGTGGTTTTCAGGCGTCGCCAGAGGCGACTTTCGGGACCCGGATTGTACTGAAAAGCAGCTAATTGTGCGCTAAGTCACACTTCAAAATCGCCGGAAGTGAGTCGAGCGATTAATTTAACTAAACTTACCCGGAACTGACGCCGAATCCGGCGACAAACTGAGTGAACAGATTGATCAAAACATTTCTCATCGCAACGATTCTCAGTATCATCGGCACTGGTGCGCTGACATGGTATGTGCCCGCCGTGGACCTGCACCGCGAGCGCTCGCTGATTTCGGTTCAACCGAACGGCGGCAATGTTGAGACGTTTCATATCAACCTGCCGAGCGACCGCGTGATGGTCGGATTACCAAACTCTGACATCAGCATTCCAGCGGCGCTGGAATGGCCGGGCCAGGAAGTCGTTGGCGACATGCAGGCAGAAATCTTCAAGATTCGCGATAGAGAGGGGATGGTGATCGGGGTTGGTAGCCGCATCGCCAGTGCGGCAGAAGCTACAGGTCCGTTTATCGAATGGGGATTGCACTTTCCGGCGCGTGGCTCCGCATACGCCAGGATGGAAATCACCCCCACCGCAGATGGTTTTCGCAACGGCCTGATGTTGTCGGGTACCGGTGACTTTTCCGGGTTGTCAGGCACTGTTCACGAAGAGTTTGTTTCCGACGCAGATGATATTCAAAGTCGGATCGTACTTCAGACAACGCTGGTCGGCTCAGTGGGAGAACTTGAATGAAATACGTCATCTCCCTGGCGCTTGGGCTACTGAACGGTTCATTGCTGTTTTTCGCCGGCTTGTATTTCAATCCGTTTACCGGACAGGCATCGGTCTCGCCACTCGCTGTAACGACCGATCGTGTTGTCGACCTGTCTTTTTCGGCTGTGCCTGGAGAAGCGATTCTCTACACGTACCACGGTGAAGCCATCATCAGGCCGCATCCGGAGTGGGTGGCCGAGCTTTGGGAACCGGCGGTGTACAACACGAACGTCTTCGTCACCATGCTGCAGGACCGTCTAGGCGGTGCTGCCGGCATCGGTATCAAGATGCAGTCGCACTCCGAGGACACCGCACTCATTAGCGGTCAGGTACTGGCGAACAGTATCTGGCACATATATCTCCCCGGACAAGGGACCATGATGATCGACCAGAGTGAAAATTACTGGGCTTACATTCGCGATGTCACGATTCCGGCTCGTATGAACTCAGGCGACAACTGGCTTGGCACCTTTCATCGCGTAATGACCAGTGGCCCCGGTTCAGTGGGTACCGCACGGGTCAGCGGCAGTAGCGGAGATTTTGCCGGCATTACGACTGAGTCGGTTGAGTCATTGACGGTAAACAACTACTCGCCAGCCACAGGCCCGGTATCAATGGAAGGGAACCTGACAATCGCTATGCCTCAGCCGCACGTTGCGCCCCGGGAATAAAATCGAGCTTGGATCAGTCCGCGCAACCCTGCTCAGAATAATACTTCTCGAGATACTCGTCGAAACTGATCGCGTCCGACTGTTCGATTTCATGTTGCCTTTTGATTGACTGAGACGCCTCGTCAATATAGAGCGCGAGCCGCTCGTCATCGAGCGCCGCCAGCGATTGAAAATAGGCCTTATGCCCGCGCGCGCGTTCCATCGCAAAATGATAAAAACCGATTTCGTTCTCACGCATGTCTTGGAGCACCCTAGCGGACGGCGTAAGATCGGCGTCTTCCACCAACGTGGATTGCGCATCCACTGCCCGAACATAGGCATCACCGCCTTCACCTTGATCGATGAGCTCGGCGATTGCACGAACGTCACCGACGATATCAGCCGCCCAATCTCGCAAACCGATCTCGCGACCATCTTTCATCAACCTGAGATCCGGATCTCGTCCCCGGGTCGCCGTGAGGCTGTGGTTGTGCTGTACCTCCTTGTAATGTGCATCATCGATCGCCGGGCTATCGTGTAATAGGCAATAAATCAGAAAGGCCTCCGTGAAACACATCGCATTCTGGTTCATACCGACGGGATCGAAGACATTAAGATCCAGCGAACGCACTTCGACATAC
>JAQWSV010000050.1 GCA_029243005.1 Woeseiaceae bacterium | reverse complement strand
CGAAGTCGTCCTGCCGCTGGTCAAGAAATACGAATGTGCCGTTGTGGCCATCTCCAACGACGATACCGGGATCTCTGAAGACCCGAACACGCGATTCGATGTCGCGAAGAAAATCGTCGAGCGTGCGATGGATCATGGCATCCCCGTCAGTGACGTCATCGTCGACCCTCTGGTCATGCCTATCGGCGCTATCAACTCCGCCGGTCAACAGGTGATGCAGATCGTCAAGCGACTGCGCGAAGAACTCAAAGTCAATACGACCTGCGGCGCATCCAACCTGAGCTTCGGGTTGCCGAATCGGAACGGTCTTAATGCTGCTTTCATCCCGATGGCCATGGCAGCAGGCATGACCTCGGCGATCACCAACCCAATGCATACTGAACTCATGCAGGCGATGCGCGGCGCTAATGTCGTCATGGGGCACGATCCGGAATGCATGCAGTGGATTCAGCAGTACCGCGATCCGGATGCTGGCGAAGCTCAGCGCGGCGGCCGCCGCGGCGGCCGCCGCCGTCGTACCCGCGGATAATCGATGGCTGCGGAAAGCGATCCACTCGTCGTCTTTTCCCCTTCGGGGAAGCGCGGCCGCTTTCCGCAAGGGACACCAGTATTGCAGGCGGCCCGCAGCCTCGGCGTCGACATTGATTCCGTATGCGGTGGTCGCGCGATGTGCGGCCGTTGCCAGGTAACGGTCACCGAAGGCAAGTTATCCAAGCACGGTATCGTTTCCCATGCCGCCAATCTTTCGCCAACCGGTGAGGCAGAGCAGCGACATCGCGAACGGCGCGGCCTTGCCGACGACCGCCGACTGAGCTGCCAGGCTACCCTGTGCGGTGACGTTGCGATCGACGTACCCGAATCCAGCCAAGTGCACCGTCAGGTTGTGCGAAAGCCGCATGAAGCGCACGACATCGAAATTGATCCCATTACGCACGACTACTTTGTAGAGGTTGGCCAGCCGGATATGCACGACCCAACCGGCGATCTCGAGCGCTTGCGCGCTGCAATTGCACGCGACTGGAAAATTGAAGGCCTCACAATCGCAATGCCCGCGCTGCTCGAATTGCAGACGGCGCTTCGCAAGGGTGACTGGCAAGTCACAGTTGCGATTCGTGACGAGCGAGAAATCATCGCTGTATGGCCTGGCTTCCGGGAACGGGTCTATGGCGTCGCCGTCGATGTCGGTTCCACAACAATTGCGGCACATCTTTGCGACCTGGCCAGTGGCAAGGTCCTGGGCAGCGCCGGAAGCATGAATCCGCAGATCCGTTTCGGCGAAGACCTAATGAGCCGGGTCTCCTACATCATGATGAACCCCGGTGGTGAGTTGGAGCTGACCGAGGCCGTCCGCAAAGCCATTAATGAGTTGATCGCCGGTGTGGCAGCCGAGTGCGATCTGCCCGTGGACGACATCGTCGAAGTAACGATTGTCGGCAATCCGATCATGCAGCACCTGGTCCTCGGCCTGAATCCGGTAGAGCTAGGGCAGGCGCCGTTTGCGCTAGCCACGGATCGTGCGGTGGAGATTCCGGCGCGTGACATTGAACTCAACATCCACCCGGGCGGTTATGTGTTCGCCCTGCCCTGCATCGCGGGTCACGTCGGTGCAGACACGGCCGGCGTGCTGCTGGCCGAATCACCCTACGAGCACGACGAAATTTCGCTGATCGTCGATGTCGGCACCAATGCTGAGATGCTCCTCGGTAACAAAGATCGTGTGCTGGCAGCGTCCAGTCCGACCGGGCCTGCATTTGAAGGCGCACAAATTAGCTCCGGGCAGCGTGCCGCACCCGGCGCGATCGAACGCGTACGCATTGACCCCGATACGCTGGAACCGAGATTCCAGGTGATCGGTTGTGACCTCTGGTCGGACGATCCCGGGTTCGAGGAGCAGCTGCCATCGAGCGGCGTTACCGGCATCTGTGGATCCGGCATCATCGAAGTGATCGCGGAACTGTATCTCGCTGGCGTGATCAATCATGACGGTACTATTGCCGGCGACGCGGCCTGCAGTTCCGATCGGGTTATTGCTGACGGCAGGACATTTTCCTACACGCTTTACGATGGAGAACCTACTGTCGTCATCCAGCAAAACGACGTTCGCGCCATTCAGCTGGCGAAGGCTGCGCTTTATGCAGGCGCTCGCTTGCTGATGGAGAAGCTGGGTGTTGAATCAGTCGACCGCATCCGGTTGGCAGGCGCGTTCGGCGCACACATCGACGTCAAGTACGCGATGGTGCTCGGCATGATTCCCGATTGCGACATCGAGCAGGTATCGTCCGCCGGCAATGCCGCGGGCACAGGCGCACGCATTGCGCTGCTCGACAGGTCATCACGTAAGGTCATTCGCGACATCACTCGCAAAGTCGAAAAGATAGAGACCGCCATCGAGGATCGGTTTCAGCAGCATTTCGTAGCAGCGATGGCAATTCCGCACGATACGGACCCCTTCCCGCGCCTTCAAGATATCGTCACCCTGCCAGCGCGAAAGAAATCAGCACCCACCAACAACCGAAGAAGGAGACGTCGTTGAACGTGCCCGCCAGCAATCTGGAATATGGCATCCTGGTTCACGACCTGCGTGAAGCATACATGGAGATATTTCCATCGGAGGACATCGAGGAAAAACTGAAGGTGCTCGAATCTAACTCGCATATAGCGGTGACCTGTTCGCCGACGAAAGGAGTGGATGAGACGCTTGAGCTGTGCAAACGGCTCGTCAACCAGGGCTTTCGGGTGACACCGCACATCGCCGCAAAATGCGTGCGTGACCGACAGCATGTCAGCGACATCATGACGACGCTCGACCAGCTTGGCGTGGAAAGTATATTCGTACCCGGCGGCGACAGATCGAAGCCGGTCGGCATGTTCCATACGGCGCTCGATCTACTGAAGGTGATAGACGAGCTCGATCACAACATCAGTGAGATCGGCATCGCTGCGCATCCTGAAGGGCATCCGGACGTCGATGAGGAAATGTTGATGATCGAACTCAGGAAAAAACAGTCGCTCGCACAGTACATCGTGACGCAGATGTGCTTCGATGCGGACATGCTGGGCAGATGGCTGATCGACCTGACGCGACGCAGCATTACCCTGCCGGTATGGATCGGACTGCCTGGCGCGATTGAGCGCAATCGTCTGTTGAAGGCATCGCTACGTATTGGTGTTGGTGATTCGCTGCGATTTCTGCGCAAGAAGTCCAGCATTGCCGCCGAGTTGATGAAGTCTAGCGCGTACCGGCCGGACGAACTCATTAAGGACATCGCCCGCTATCAGGCGATGCCTGAAACCAACGTCGCCGGTTACCACCTGTTTTGCTTCAACCAGGTCGAGAGCACCGAGAACTGGCGTAACGAGGTCATAGAAAACTTGCAATGACACGACGCTCGCATCGAAGACGACGTAAGGCCGGTGCAATTCGCCAATTGCCGTGGCAAACGGTGACCAACCGGTGGTCGCCTGTCGAAGTGCTGAGCACGGACGAAGTCGAGATCATCATTGACGCGGCGATGACCATTCTAGAAACGCAGGGCTTTCGATATCTCGATAACCATAGTCGTGTGATTCTCGAAAAGGCAGGCGTCGAAGCCGCAAATGAAGACGGTATGACGCGCCTTGACCGCAATATGGTGATTGAGGCGACGTCGACCATCCCTACAAATATTACCCTGCGAGCTCGGAACGCCGATCACGATCTCTCGATCGGCGGCAACAACATCTGTTTTACATCCGTCGGTGGGCCCGCGTTCGTCAGCGACCTAGATAAAGGCCGCCGGCCGGGCAGTCACAAGGATATGTGTGACTACCTGCGCGTCGTGCAAAGCCTGAACATCATCCACCAGGAAGGGGGGGGTTGCTTCGAACCGATGGATCTGCCGCCCGAATCACGCCATCTTGATTTGTACCTGGCCCAGCTCACGCTGATGGACAAGAACGCGCAAGCCTATGCGCTCGGGCGCACACGAACCATCGATTGCCTCGAGATGAATTGCATCGCACTTGGCCTCACTCGCGATGAGCTGGAAGACAATACAACCGTCCTGGCAATCATCAATACGAACTCTCCGATGCAACTCGACATTCCGATGTCGGAAGCACTAGCGGAACTCAGCCAGGCCAACCAGGTGAGTTGTATCACGCCATTTACACTCGCAGGCTCGATGAGCCCCGCGACGCTGGCGGGGACGCTCGCGCAGCAGACCGCAGAAGTCCTAGCCGTCGCGACTCTGGCGCAGGTCATTCGTCCCGGCGCGCCCTTAATGTATGGCGCCTTTGCGTCGAACGTCGATATGCAAAGTGGCGCCCCCGCGCTGGGTACGCCCGAGTATGCAAAAATGGCTCTGGCGAGCGCCCAGATCGCACGACGGCTGGGCATGCCATTTCGCTCCAGCAATACGACAACGTCGAATTGCGCGGACGCACAGGCCGCCTATGAAAGTCAGATGTCGCTCTGGGGTGCCATACTGGGACATGCCCATCTAGTCAATCACGCCGGCGGATGGCTGGAAGGCGGACTGACTGCGTCCTTCGAAAAACTGATCATCGATGCGGAGATGCTCCAGATGATGGCCGAAACATTGAAGCCGATTGCGATTAACGAGGATGAACTCGCAATCGACGCAATCGCGGAAGTACCGCCCGGCGGGCATCACTTCGGTACCGCGCACACGCTACAGCGTTACGAAACGGCTTTCTATACACCGATACTGTCGACCCGACAGAACTTCGAGTCTTGGCAGGAAGAAGGGAGTATTCGAAGTGCGGAACGGGCAAACACGATTTGGAAACAACTACTCGCCGGCTATGAGAAACCGGCCATCGACCCGGCAATTGAAGAAGCGCTGAACGACTACGTCAATCGGCGCAAACAGGAAATCGCAAACTAACAGGTACCCACATGCGACCCACGTTAAACGTCCTACGCGACGAACAAATCAGCAGCATTCTCGCTGAAGCCAAACGGCTCATGGCCGAAGTCGGCATGGAAATTCGCGGTGAGAGAATGAAGTCGCGATTACTCGATCACGGCTTGAAAACTGACGCCAGTGGAAAACGAATCCTGTTTCCCACCGATGTCGTCGACAAGGCCATCGAAGATGCACCGTCATCCTTTACGCTCTTTAACCGCGATGGCGATCCCTATACCGAGATCGGTGGCAACAACGTGCACTTCGTCCCCGGCTCGAGCGGACTGAAGATTCTCGACCATCGAACCAACGAAACCCGGCTGGCGGACTCTACCGACTTCATCGAGTACGCGCGCATTTGTGACGGACTTGAACACATCGCCTATCTCGCGACGGCATTCTCGACCAACAAGGACATCGAGTCCCAGGTCTCCGATGCGTGGCGCTTGTACATGCTGTTAACAACCTCGAAGAAACCGATGGTCTCCGGCGCATTCAGCGAGCATGGCACACCGCGGATGGTGCAGATGATGGAGATGTTCCGCGAAGACCGCGCTGATCTCATCGCCAGACCGATGTCGATTTTCACGATTACGGCAACCGGCAATTTCCGTTACGGCGAAGACTCCTGCCAGAACATGCTGGACTGTATAGAAGCCGGTATCCCGATTGAAATCGTTCCGGTGACACTGATGGGGCTGATCGCGCCCGTCACACTCGTCGGTGCTCTCGTTTTTCACTGCGTCGATGTGCTGACCGGTATCACAATGGCACAGATCATTCGCCCGGGTGCACCGGTGTTGTTCGGCGGCGCGCCCGCAACCTTCCACATGAAGGCCGCGAGCTCTCCGATGGCTGCGATCGAGGCACAACATCTGAACGTAGCCTACGTTGCGATTGCGAAATCACTGAACCTGCCAACCCAAGCCTACATGGCGTTGTCGGACGGGAAGTTCCTCGATGCACAGGCAGGCGGTGAAACATTCTCCAGCGCCCTCCTCGCCGCGATCGCCGGCGTTAACTCTGTCTCCGGACCCGGTATGCTCGACTTCGTACTGACATTCAGCCTGCCGAAGCTGATCTTCGATAACGAGGTATGTGGCCAGTCGTTGCATTTCGTCCGCGAAATTGAAGTGCTGAACGACTTACCGACGTCGGACCTCGTCCAGGACCTGATGCGGGATGATCACCTAATCACGAGTCCGCACACGCTGGAACAATGGCCGAACCAGTTGCACCTGACCGATAACGTCATCGATCGTGAAAACCGCGAAAGCTGGGAGAAAGCGGGCGCCAAGGACCTGAACCAACGCGCGAACGACAAAGTCGAGGAACGGCTCGCGAATTATCGGCCGATCGAAACCGATCCGGCGATCGATGAAGCGATGCGCACGATCGTGATCGAAGGCCTGGAAAGCCAGATCGAACTGCCAAAAATTCCGCCACCGTCAGAAGGTCCTGTAAAAAAGGCGCCCCAGGGCCGTCGCGGTCGTTCAGGCCGGCGCCGAGCGAGGGACTGATGGTGCTTCGGCATTGATTGAGCGCTGAATGACCCCTCATTGAAGGTATGCGCAAGACGCAAACAGGCACCGTTCTATAATGCCTGCTATGCCGCTTATCTCCTCTGCTCGTGAAAAACGGCTGTGGACCTTGACCTTAATTGTCATCCTCGCCATCTATGCGTCGCTGGGCCTCGAGCTCTCGATCGCCAACGTCTTGATCGAACGTGGTCTCGTGACACCATTCTACATCGTCGGGATGCTGTTGATTGTCGCAACCGCTGTCTCGCGGGGCTTCAGTCTGAGGCCGCGCGGTCTGGAGATCGCAGTCGCACTGGGCATCGTCGCAGCATATCTAGTGTTACTGACCCGACTGTCCATACCCGGGGAACGAATCCACCTGATCGAGTACGGCATCGTCGGTGCGTTTATCTACGAAGCGCTGCTGGAACGACGTAATAACGGCCGCACAGTTTATGCGCCTGCCATACTCCCGGTGATTGTCGCTTCGGTGCTGGGTATCATCGACGAGTGTATTCAGTATTTCCTGCCCAATCGCATCTTTGATTCGCGCGACATGGTCTTCAACGTGCTAGCCGCCACGATGGCGGTGAGCGCCTGCAAGGTGATGGCAGACGTCAGACGACCAGACGCTCCCGGATCGCGCTGATGTTGGCTGGGCTGGTTCGACAACAACCTCCAATCAGTTTCGCTCCCGCTGCCACCCAATCTGAAACATTGAAGTCCTGATCAAGGTCACAGGCCGTTCCTGACCAACTGTTGTCCACTGAGTGATAGATCTCCCCAGAGTTCGGATAAACAACGATTGCCTTGTCGGGTGCAGCCGACGCGGCTTCCTCTATGAGCGGCAATATGAATTGTGGTGGTGTGCAATTGATACCAACGGCATGAACTCGCGAGTGATCCGCGAACAAGCCTACTGCGGCCCAGACACGTGAGCCATCGCTCATCTCTTTCTCGTTGCGACAGACAAACGAAATCCACGCAGGCGTGGAAACGTCATCGAGCAGGTCACACAGAATCTGGGCTTCGCGAAAGTTGGGTATTGTTTCGACCGCTAGGACATCTGCACCACTGGCATCCAGCAATTGCAGACGCGATGCGTGAAACTCGCCAAGCACCTGATCAGAGACATCGTATTTTCCGGTGTACTCAGAACCGTCGTGCTGCGCGGCACCATAGGGGCCAACGCTTGCTGCCACGATGACATCATTACTGGCATCGGGATTGGATCTGGCAAATTCGTCGCGTGCCATTTTTGCAAGGGCCACCGAATCAACGATCAGCTGATCAGCTTCTGCTTCACCCATTCCATGCGACATAAAGCCATCGCGACTGGCCTGGTAGCTGGCGCTGATAATACAGTCTGCGCCAGCATCTAAATAAGCCCGATGCGCGCTGACGATTGCTCCAGGATCCTTTACCAGCAGGGATGCCGACCAAAGATCATCATTGATTTCAAGACCCATGGCTTCGAGCTGAGTGGCCAGTCCGCCATCAAGGATAACCGGGCCCGGTCGCTCCAAAATTTGCTCAAATTTGTTCATCGCGGCACCACACTGCCATACTTGTCATGGCTGAACCAATAATGACAAGAGCATGATCAATCGCCGTGAATTCATTTCCGCCGTGGGTGCCGCAAGCCTCGCGCCCATCAAGGTGGACGCTGCACTGCCCCTTATCAAACCGCCCCGGGTCCAACCCGGTGATCGGGTCGGCCTGGTCAGCCCAGCAACGGCGGCCTTTGAAACCGAGCCAACCAGGATATGGGTCGATGCGCTGGAGTCGCTGGGCCTAAATGTCATTCTGGGTGACAATTACTACGCCCAGCATGGCTACTTTGCTGGTGAGGACGAAGCACGGGCGAGCGACATAAATGCCTTTTTTGCGGAGCCCTCGGTCAGGATGATCTTTGCGCGGGGTGGCTGGGGATCGCCGCGCCTGCTGCCGCTACTCGACTACGACATGATTCGTCAGAACCCGAAGGTGCTCTTGGGTTACAGCGACGCGACAGCACTGATTACCGGGATTCACGTCAAGACCGGACTGGTGACCTTCCATGGCCCAAGCCCGTTGAACGTATTTTCGGCAAAACACTTTCGACGCGTTGTGATGAACGGCGAGGCCTACCTGCTCGAGAACCCGAGGTCGATAACAAGTAACACACTTGTCCAGACCGAAAATCGAATCCAGACAATTACGAGCGGCAAGGCAAGCGGTCGGATTCTCGGTGGCAACCTGTCATTGCTCACCGCGGTGATGGGTTCGGACTACCTGCCTGAATGGGACGACAGCATCCTGTTTATCGAAGACGTCGATGAAGCGATTTACCGCGTCGATCGCATGATGACCGAGCTGGCGCTTGCCGGCGTCTTCGACAAAATAAGGGGCTTTGTTTTCGGACGCTGCACCGAATGTGGTCCGGGCGGTGGTTTTGGCTCCCTGACCATGGAGAAAATGATCGCTGAACACATCAAACCACGCGGAATTCCAGCGTTCAGTGGCACGATGATTGGGCACATCGAAGAGCAGTTCACGATACCGCTGGGGATCGAAGTCGAGATTGATGCAGATGCGGGGACCATCGAGTTGCTGGAGAACGGTGTCAGTTAGGGGCTGATCAACTCATACACGAGACATCACAATGTCAGGCGGAAACCGGAAAGACTCCGCGGAACTCATTGGCATTGCCGCCATCGTCGCATCCTGAATTTTTGTCGGCCTGCAAATTCGGCAGGAGCAGAAAATCGCGCTGCCGGAAGTGTCAACGCCAGCGCAAAATCAACAATCGCCTACCATGTTGGTGATCCATGATTCAATCAGCACAAGTGCTTCATCGTGACGCATTGCCCGGCCAAGCTCTGGCATCATGACAGCCGGATCATTGTTTTCCATT
>JAQWSV010000023.1 GCA_029243005.1 Woeseiaceae bacterium | reverse complement strand
TGTTTGCGGATTCCAGGCCGCCGGTTCGTGCATTGCGTAATGCCGCCATGATCGGATTCGACCTAGTTCCGGGCGTACGTCGCTTATTTGCGAAACATACGATGGGACTGGCCGGACGACTGCCGCGCCTATCCCGTGGCGTGCCACTCGAATGATCAGGTCCTGTGACATATTGATCGTCGGCGGCGGCATGGTCGGTTTGTCCGTTGCTGCGCTGTTGTCACGCAACGAGGGACTCAAGGTCACGCTGGTCGACGCTGGCTCAACGCCTACGTTCGACCCAAACCAGATGTCTCCGCGCGTGTCATCCATTGCGCCGGGGTCTATTGATCTCCTCGACTCGATCGGTGCCTGGGAGGAGATTGCCGCCACCCGCGCCTGTCCATTTCGCGACATGAAAGTGTGGGATGCCGCCGGTAGCGTTGACGGTCCAGAAACGCTGTCGTTCGAATCAGCAGAGTTTGCAGTTCCGCAGTTAGGCTACATTGTCGAGAACTCGCTCGTGCAGCATGCGCTTCTTAATCAACTGTCATCGCTGCCTGCATCGGTTCAATACGAATCTGCCATTCGATTGATTCAGAGAAATGACCGTCGGTATGAGGTTGAACTGGCCGATGGCAGTGTAATGACGCCGAACCTACTGATCGGCGCTGACGGTGCACGGTCATTCGTTCGTGGCTGTGCAGGCATCGAGGTGGAGACCAGGCGACACGATCAGAAAGCGCTAGTCACGATGCTGCAGCCGGAATTCAGCCATCGACATACCGCGTGGCAGCGATTCCTGCAGGATGGTCCAATCGGTATCTTGCCGTTACTCGATGGTCGCGTTTCCATTGTGTGGTCGACCACGCCAGACAAGGCGGATGCGGCGCTCGAAATGACCGACGATGAGTTGGGTGCGTTACTGACCGACATTACGGATGGCGCACTGGGCAGGTTGGTCCCGGCGGGCCCCCGTAGCGCCTTTCCGCTCAAGTCGCAACATGCCGACCGTTACGTGGTGGACGGGTTGGTCCTTGTTGGTGACGCGGCGCACGCGATTCATCCGCTTGCAGGACAAGGTGTTAACTTGGGATTTGCGGACGCACGTGAGCTTGCGGACGTGTTGTCGGCAGCGGTCGAGCGAGATGAGAATGTAGGCGACCTGCCGACCCTGCGGGCCTTCGAACGGGCAAGGAAAGGCGATAACCAGACCATGCTGCGCTTCATGGATGTCCTCAATCGCCTGTTCTCAAACGAGTTGGTACCGCTCGCGCGACTCCGGGGAGCCGGCATGTATCTCTTTAACAATAGTGGGGCAATTCGCGAACGGGTCGTACAGACCGCACTGGGCATTCGCTAGATCGAAACCGGCACCCGCTCCTTTCACAGAGGATTTTGTGACCGGGTTTATAGGAATTCTTGCCTTAATATGGGAAAGCGCCAATCGATGCCGTCCGAGCAGCCGGCCGTTTGCGACATCGCGGCAATGCCTGGCGCGGGAATGCGGGCCGTATTTGTGATGCAATACAGGACACCAAACTAATTATTAATGTGAACGAGAAAACTATGACGCAGCGATTAAAGGGAATGGCACGAGAGTTATTACTGGGCGCCCTTGCAGTGGCCTTACTGTCGGTGACGACGGCCGCCAGTGCGCAGGGTAACAATGGACGCGGCAAGTGCATGCAGCCATTTGGCATTTCCTTTTACCTCGTCAAACCGGGATTCGAGGATGAATGGCTGGACTTATATATGAAGTGGCATTACCCGCTCCTCGAGTACGCGCTGGAACATGGCGCGCTGCTAGAGCACAAGCTATTCGTTCCGGACGGACATGGTTTGGAAGGGGCGTATACCTTTGCTGCAAGTTTCTTGTCGCCGACGGCACAGTCGGGTGCGTCGGCGCCACTCGGCCGAGCCGGACTTATCGAGCACTTGTTCGGTGACAATATGGACGAGTACGTTGCTGGCGAAAAAAGGCGCTGGGAAATTACCCTGAAGCACTGGGACACCGACTTTATCGAACTGAACAAGTCAGAGGATCCATTGTCCGTTTATCTGCCGTCGGCAGGTGGCTGCAGGACTGATTAATTCCGCGAATGCATCGTTCCATGAGAAAACTGATTCACTCACTGGCACTGATCATATTGCCGATCATCGTCGCTTGGCATGGGCTTTCGGTAACTGGCGCGGTGGCGCTGGTTGCGCTGTTGTTACTCTGGCGCTGGGCGATCTCAGTCAGTATGGTCCTGTCACCGCCAAAGGTGCCGGAGCTCGAGCTGGAGACAATCGCTGCCAGTCATTATGCGGAAAAGGCGCGTTGGTGCATGGATAGGCTGGGACTCGAATACCAAGAGAACACGGTAGCCGGCATATTCGGGGTCTTGTTCACCGGCCGCAGCGTGCCAAAACTGACCTTCAGGACCGGACTGGTCCGATCGACCATCGGCAACTCGCCGGAGATACTGCGCTACCTGTGGGGGCGTTACGGGAACGAACTAGGTGACACCGCCGCATTTCTCGAACCGACGGCCGAGCGCGTCGAGTTGGAGCGACTCCTCGATCGCTATGGCGCGTGTCTTCAAGCTTGGGTCTATTATCACATCCTCGATCACCGGGATGTCACCATGAAGGCATGGGGTGTCAGTTCGCCTGAGGTGCCAGCCTGGCAACGTGCGCTGATGCCTGTGTTATACCCGCTTTTTGCCGCCTTCCTTCGCAAAGCACTCCAAATTTCCGACGAGAATTACGAGGAAATGGTCGAGAAGATCGAGACTGTGCTAGCGGACGTGGAATTTCGATTGGACGACGGCCGACGATCTATTCTGGGCGGCGACGATACCGACTACGTCGATATGACGTTCGCATCGCTTACGGCGCTCTGGGTGCAGCCAGAGCAGTTTGCAGCGGGAAGAGTTCCGAGCGCACGGATTGATTGGGCAAACTACCCGATCCAGATGGGTGTCGATGTCGAACGCTGGAACCATCAGTATCCGCTGGCGGTTGCGCTGGTCGAACGACTGTATCGCGAGGAGCGCGTCTCAGGCTGACTTCTGCTTTTCAGCGCGGCGCTGTAGCTGCTCGATGATTCTTGGCCCTTTGCCCGGAATGCTCCAGGGACAGACGGCGATACAAATGGCGCAGCCGGCGTTCTCGTTAAAGAAGGGAATGCACTTGTCGAAATCGACGTACCATTTCAGGTCGCCGCGGACCATGGCCTTTGCCGGCAGTATCGCATCCGGCGGACAGGCATTGGCGCATACCTGGCAACGACTACAGAAATCATCGACGTTATATGATTCTTGCTCCGTCGAGATCAGTGGGATGTCTGTCAGAACACAGGCGATGCGAAACGACGACCCGTATTCCTCGTTGATCATTGAGCCGTGTTTGCCGAGCTCGCCAAACCCGCACTCGATAGCAGCGGGTATGAGTACCATCGGTCCGGCCAGGGGGCCGCTGTGGGGATCGGCATCCCAGCCGCGCCTGCGGATCCAGGTTGCGATGTCCTTCGCAGACTTCATCCCACGACCATACTGGTGAACAACCTCGGCGCCCGCTCGAAGTTGTGGCGCTAGCTTGATCTCGTCGTAGGCATGGGCAACCCCAATCATGATCATCCACTTTCGCGTGATCTCGATGCCTTCAAAGGCCCATTCGGGCCGGAATGGCGTAATTCCAAATAACTCCATATCGAGTGTGTCGACGTGGTCGCGGAGCTCGCTGGTCCATGCCTGTGCCGATTGTTGCAGCGGCTTGCCCGTGATCGGCGGAACTTCGAGGTCGAGTATAGCCTGGCGATTTTCACGCGCCTTGATGACATGGGGATCATCCGCGTTCTGCGTGTAGAACCACTTTTGCATCTCGCCGTGCGCCAGAGAATCCGGATCGTGCCAGTACACCTTGGATGGCTTGCGGCGTTCGGTCTCACCGAGGCCATTGATCTCGTTGCCCGAAATCTCGGGTATCAGCGCCACTTGTTCCGGCTTCGGCGTAAACGGGCGATAGGATGATTTGGCCATGGGTTACTCTGATGGTCGCTTACAGCAATAATGCCATGAGGCTGACCTCATTTTCGCCATCGGGCCGTTCCACTCGGTTAAGACCCGAAAGTGCAGGTACAGTACTGGGGTGAAGTTGTCGGTGAACTGTAATTCCTGATCGAAGCCGCGCGACTTCAGGCACTACCGGGCATTGGGCCGATTTCTGCGCCCCGCTTGACGACCAGACCGAATAACTGCGGCGTTGCCCGATTTTTCCTTGCGGCTCAGCAGGCGTGCATCTATGTCCAGCAGGCGCACCAGTAAGGCATTGTAGAATCCGGATGGCCGAGCGGGTCGCATCCCCGTATATTCCTGCCGGGTGAATGCGCTACTCGCAACCTTCTCAACAGTATTCCTGCTGACATTCATTTCGGCGCCGACGATGGGTGCCGGCTGGTTCTGGGATGCGGGTAATGCGATCGGTTTTGCCGCTTTTGCCGGGTTCCTTTACCTGACGATCACCAGCAGTCGACGCCTGGATGTCCGCAAGCACCAGGTCCTTGGTTACGGCGTGTTGTTCGTCGCCGTGGCGCACGTCTTCTGGTTCATGCTGGGAGATGGCGCGGTGGTTGAGTTTCTCAAAGTCGGCGCCCCAGATTACATGTGGCATGGCGTCGTCAGCTTGTTGCTACTTGGCGTGCTGATTACGGTTGCACTGGTGCCGGATCGTTTTCGTGTGTACAGCGACTACCCGGCCTTCAAGTACTGGCACCGTGTGCTGGTCGTCATCACGATTGGTACGGCGACCTATCACATCGTTGTGAGCAACTTTTACCTGGGAACCTGGTACCAGGCGCTGTTGTTTGTGCTGCTTGCGATCGGTGTCGCCTTCGGTCGACAGTACTGGATCAGGTTCGGTCAGTTGCCGATCGCTGGTAATGCCGTCTACATTGCGGTGAGTATTGCTTTCGGCCTGGTGTTTATTGCGATCCGGAATTTACCCACATGAAGATTGCATTCATAGCGACCGTGATTGCTGGCGTATTCGTCGTTGCTTTCGGTTCACCGATTGCACAGGAGAAGCCGCATCGGGATTTCTACTACGGTGCACCTGAGCCCATTCTGCCAATGAGTTTTGCACACCTCGATCATGTCACGGAGAACTGTGTGGTGTGTCATCACAACTATGCGGATGATACGGGCGGCGGTTTGTGCATGAATTGCCACGTGACGGATCCGCAGGTCTGGCCACTGTTCGAGCGGCAGTATCACGACCTGTGTCGAACCTGCCACGAGGAAAAGGCGGCGGAAGGCATAGATGGCGGGCCGCCACGCGAGTGCATGGCCTGTCATCTCGGTGATGACCTGCCGTAGTGTTTTGCTACGAGCTGTTTTTCTTTTCTAACTCCGTCGCCAGCCAGCGATTCATTCGAGTTTCGAGAATCTCGAGTGGCAAGGCGCCACCGCCCAGCAATGCGTCATGAAATGCGCGAACGTCGAAGTCGTCGCCCAGTGCCTGTTCAGATCTCCGGCGCAACTCCAGCATCCTTAGCTGGCCGATTTTGTAGGCCAGTGCCTGGCCCGGCCATGAAATGTAGCGATCGATCTCGTTGACGATGTCCTGCTCAGTTTTGGCAGCATTGTCCTTGAAGAAATCGATGGCTTGTTGCCTTGTCCAGCCCTTGTAATGCATGCCGGTGTCGACAACGAGGCGGACGGCGCGCCACATGTCATAGGTAAGTGCGCCGAACTGAGAATAGGGGTCCTGATAGAAGCCCATCTCGTAACCGAGACTTTCGCTGTACAAGCCCCAACCTTCCGTGAAGGCAGTAAACCCGGAGTACTTGCGGAAGTTCGGCATGGCTTCCAGCTCCATTTGCAGCGCGATCTGCAAATGGTGGCCTGGAACGGCTTCATGAATGGTAAGTACTTCCATCTCGTACTTGGGCCGCACTTCTGGCCTGTAAAGGTTGACGTAGTAGTAGCCCGGCCGACTGCCGTCCGTGGCGGGTCCGTTGTAGTAGGCCGTGGTGGTGTCGGGCGCTATGTTGTCGGGGATCGGGCGAAGTCCGTACGGCATGCGCGGTAGCTTGCCGAATACTTTGACGACTTCTGGATCAATGCGTTTTGAGATCGCGAGATAGCCTTCGAATAACTCCTCCGGCGTCTCGTAGTAGAACTGCGGATCCGTTCGCAGGAAATGCAGGAAGTCCTGGAATGAGCCTTCGAACTGGAGCTCATCGATGACGAGCTGCATTTCGTCACGAATACGTTTGACTTCATTGAGGCCAACCCGATGAATCTCATCAGGCGTCATCTGCGTAGTTGTATAGAAGCGAGTTCGATACTCGTAAAAGGCCTCGCCATTGGGTAGCGAAGACGCGCCGATGCTGTCGCGACTGGCTGGCAGGTAGATATCATTAAAGTAGTTGCTGAATTCCCGATAGGCGGGCACGACGGTTTCGTCAATGACATCCTGTGCTGCTTGCTGCAATCGTTCACGATCAGCGTCTGAGATTGCGTTGGGCATCGTCGCGAAAGCTTTGAAAAACGGACTCTGCTGAGGATCTTCGACGAGCTGCGACGATATTTGCGCAGGAATGCGCTCCATCAGAACCTTTGGCGGCATGTAGCCGGTTTTGCGGCCTTCCTCGAGACGCCCCATTGTCTGTTCGATGGCGGTATCGATCTGCGACATTCTGGCCAGCCAGTCTTCATAGTCCTGTGCGCTGCTGAGGCGCAGAGTTTCGGCAGTCGATTCGAGCGACTGAATACCGCCGCGCTGGCTCATCGGCATCAGGTAGTTTCTGAACTGATACGCATCGACCGAGTTTTCGAGAGAACGGCGAAAGAGTTCGTAGTTGAGTTGGTCTGTTTCCGTCAGTTGTGTCGAATCGATCAGGCGCAATCGGCGTAAGAATTTCTGCTGTTCACCGTGGCGGCGTTCGATTGCTTCCAGGCTATTGTCGTTCCAGCGGTCGTTCCAGCGGCGATCGCCCATCTGGGATGCCCGGACCGGGTTTTCTAGCATTTGCCATTCCCAGTGTTCGTCCAGCAGGATCCGGAAGTCCTCGCCTGGATCGGCGTGCACTGATAAGCCAATGAGAACCATGGAAAAGGTGGCAAGAATTGAGATTTTTTTCATGTCGATGCTCCCCACGAACTGAGCGCATTGTTGCGAGATGTGCGGTCGGTGGCAACTACAAGGTGACTTGGCTATTATTGCGCCCACTAATCAATAGCGTTAGCAGAAGAGACCCCTGATAAAGGGGCGCCGAAGGCGCAACACGCTCGGAAACGCTCAGGCACATGGACTGATAGCGCTGATTAGCTCTGGAGAGCGGCCGTAGATGGTCCACCGAAGGGGTATGCGGCGTGTTTGACGCCAGCGATCTCTCAGGTTTCAGGACAGAGGGGCGATCGAGTGAGCATGGATGAATGCTCACTCGGTCGCCCCTTTTTGTTACTGAACAGTGGAGCGCAGTATGGGTCTGCAAACACCGCTTTATGAGCAGCACGAAAAGGCCGGCGCCAAGATCGTCGACTTCGGTGGCTGGGATATGCCGCTGCACTACGGATCGCAGCTGGAAGAACACCTTGTCGTCCGCCAGGAGGCGGGCGCATTCGATGTATCGCATATGACGGTTGTTGACGTCGCCGGCCAACAGGCCAGGGTGTTTTTACAGCGCCTGCTCGCCAACGACGTCGCTCGCCTGAAAGACGAAGGCAAAGCCTTGTACAGCGCAATGCTGAATCATGACGGCGGCGTGGTTGACGACCTCATCACTTATTACCTGGGTCCCGACCGCTATCGCGTCGTGGTCAACGCGTCAACGCGGGAAAAGGACCTCGCATGGATCGGAGAACAGTCGGCCGGGTTCGACGTTGCGATTGCCGAGCGCTCCGAACTTGCCATGATTGCGGTGCAGGGACCGAAGGCGCGTGAGCGTGCAGCAACGGTCATCGACGAGGCGTGGCGCAAGAAAGCGCTGGCCTTAAAATCATTCCATGGCTTGGAGGCCGACGAACTCTTTATTGCGCGCACGGGTTACACCGGTGAGGACGGCTGGGAAGTGGTCATGCCGGCGGATCAGGCAGCTTGCTATTGGGATGCCTTCGTCGACGCGGGTATTCGGCCTTGTGGCCTAGGCGCCCGTGACACCCTGCGCCTCGAAGCGGGGATGAATCTCTACGGCAACGATATGAGTGAGACGGTTTCGCCGCTCGAGGCCGGTCTTGGCTGGACAATCGCCTGGGAGCCTTCCGATCGCGATTTTGTCGGCCGGGATCCACTAGAGGCAATGCGAGCGAATAAAGAACGCCAGCGCTTTGCCGGGCTTCTGCTCGAGGGTAAAGGTATTTTACGCGACCACATGCGCGTTGTCGTCGATGGTGTCGGTATCGGAGAGATTACGAGTGGTGGATTTTCACCAACCTTGCGGCGATCAATCGCGATGGCACGTATACCTGCCGGCGACTATGACCGTGCGCAGGTGGAAGTCAGGAACAAGTTGCTGGACGTGCGCGTTGTAAAGATGCCGTTCGTTCGTAATGGACAAGCACAGATAGATCTTTAGGGGGAGAAAGCAATGAGTGAGTTACCGGGTGACCTGAGATACACCGACGAACATGAATGGTTACGCCAGGAAGAAGATGGCAGCGTGACAATTGGCATCACCGATCATGCGCAAATGGCGCTGGGCGATCTCGTCTATGTCGAATTGCCGGAAGTGGGTCAGGAAATGGAACCAGGGGGGGAGATGGCGGTGGTCGAATCCGTCAAAGCGGCCTCCGACGTTTATGCTCCGATCGGTGGAGAGGTCACCGCCATCAATGAAGAACTGTCCGACGATCCGGAAAAAATCAACGCGGATCCGTATGGCGACGGCTGGATCGTTCGCATGCAACCGTCAGGCGACAGTGAGACGATGAGTCCGGGCGAGTACCAGACCTTTCTCGACGGGCTGGAAGACTAACTTATCTTTTAAAAGTAGAACTTTAATATGCCATATATTCCCCATACGGAAGATGAGGTTGCAGCCATGCTCGGCAGGATCGGTGCGGACAGCATCGATGACCTCTTCGATGAAATTCCGACTGAACTCCTGATTAGCGAACTCAATGGTGTGCCCGAAGCTTTGAGTGAGCAGGAGATTTCGCGGATGATGCGAACGCGCGCAGCACAGGATCACGGTGCTTTGTGTTTCATCGGTGCCGGTGCTTATGAGCACCATATTCCTGCTCCGGTCTGGGACATCGCTACCCGCGGCGAGTTCTACAGCGCGTATACGCCGTACCAAGCCGAGGCAAGTCAGGGTACCCTGCAGACGATCTACGAGTACCAGACGATGATGGCCAGCCTGACCGGCATGGATGTCAGCAACGCATCCCTGTACGACGGTGCAAGCTCGTTGGCCGAGGCATCGCTGATGGCCGTCCGCGCCAATCGCAAGTCAAAATCGCTTCGTGTGCTGCTGGCAGCCGGCGTCAATCAAATTTATCAGGGCGTTGCTTCGGCAATTGCCGGTGAGCAGGGTCTGACATTCGATCGCTTGCCTGTGGATGTGAATTCGGGTTCGACTGACCTCGGCGCACCGAAAGAACAAGGTGATGCGCCAGTCGCCGTCGTGATTCAGCAGCCCTCATTTCTAGGTACCTATGAGGATGTCGATACCCTGACGGACTGGGCGCACGAGCAAGGCGCGCTGGTTATCGCGATCGTCAATCCGACGTCGCTTGCTGTTCTGAATGCGCCCGGTGACTGGGGATCGAACGGTGCGGACATTGCCTGTGGTGAAGGGCAGGCGCTTGGTGTGCCTCTGTCTTCCGGTGGGCCGTACTTCGGCATCATGGCCTGCAAGGAAAAGATCGTACGCCAGATGCCGGGTCGAATCGTAGGCCGAACCACTGACTTGGACGGTAACCCCGGATTCACCCTGACCTTGCAGGCGCGTGAACAACATATTCGCCGCACCAAGGCGACGTCCAATATCTGTACGAACCAGGGACTCATGGTGACGGCAGCAACCATTTACATGTCCTTGCTGGGTCCGGCAGGCCTCGCGCGCGTCGCGCTGACCTCACAACAGCAGACGACGAAGCTGATCGATCTCCTGGCGAGTATCCCGGGCGTGGAAAAGGCGTTCGATGCGCCGCATTTCCATGAGGCGGTGATAAGATTCGATCGACCGGTTGCACCGGTACTCGAAGCGCTGGCGAAACGCGATGTCCTCGGTGGCCTCGATTTGTCACAGAACTATCCCGAACTTGGCAATGCACTTTTGCTTTGCGCCACCGAGACCAAGACCGACGAAGACCTCGAGACGTACAGGAGTGCACTCGCCGACGTGCTCGCGCAGGAGAACATGGGCGATGCATGAGATTGCCTACAAAGGCACAAGCTATCGGACCTACGGGGAATTGCCGTCCATTGGTAGTCGCGCACCCGATGTGTCGCTGGTGAATACAGAACTGCAAGATGTCACGCTCGCCAATTTTGGCAGTCAGCGCAAAGTGTTCAATATATTTCCGAGCATCGACACACTGGTTTGTGCGAAATCTGTCATCGTGTTCAACAAACTTGCAGAAAGCCACGACGATATGGCCATGTTGATGGTCTCTTACGATCTGCCATTCGCGCACCGGCGATTCCACGAACAGCACTCGCTCGAAAATGTCGTTGGCCTGTCGGCAATTAGGCACGCTGGTTTCGGCCAAAATTACGGCGTCCAGATCATGGAAGGACCGCTGGCTGGTATGTTTTCGCGTGCCATCGTCGTTGCTGACGAGAACAACACGATCGTTCACAACGAGCAGATACCCGATTTCGACAACGAGCCGGATTACATCGATGCTTGCCGCGCACTGGGCATCAAGGTCGATCCGGCCGACCTGGAGGTTTGAGGAAGACATGAGCGAACAACTGATTTTCGAACGCTCGCGGAGCGGCCGTATGGCCGCAGCACAGGTACCAACACCGGCATCTGACGACGGTATTCCGGCCGCAATGCGCCGGCAGGATGCACCGATCCTGCCCCAAGTGTCCGAGTTGCAGGCTGTCAGGCATTACACGCGTTTGTCGCAGCAGAATTTCTCCATCGATACGCATTTTTACCCGCTGGGTTCATGCACGATGAAGTACAACCCGCGAATCTGTAATTCGCTGGCCTTGTTACCGGGGTTTGCGGGCCGCCACCCACTCGGGCCTGAGTCGCATGGGCAGGGCTTCTTGGCGTGCATGTATGATTTGCAGGAAATGCTGGCGGCGGTTACCGGGATGGAGGAGTTTTCTCTGACTCCCATGGCCGGTGCGCAGGGCGAGCTTGCCGGCGTCGCGATGATTCGTGCGTATCACGTCGCAAATGGCAACGAAGAGCGGGACGAGATTATCGTGCCTGATGCCGCACATGGTACCAATCCGGCGACAGCAACCATGTGTGGTTGCAAGGTCAAGGAGATCGCAACGGGTCCGGACGGTGACGTCGATATCGAAGCGCTGAAGGCCACACTGGGCCCGAATACCGCGGGCATCATGCTGACAAACCCGTCGACGCTCGGTGTATTCGAGCGGCGCATCATGGAGATTTCGGAGCTGGTGCATGATGCGGGTGGCTTGCTGTACTACGACGGTGCCAACTTGAATGCCATCCTTGGCAAGGCGCGACCCGGCGATATGGGTTTTGACGTCATCCACCTTAATTTACACAAGACATTTTCCACGCCGCACGGCGGTGGCGGACCTGGTTCGGGTGCCGTTGGTGTCGGCGAAACGCTGAAGCCCTTCCTGCCTGTTCCAGTGGTAGGCAAAGGAAAGCGGAAAGGCGAAGACTACTATCACTGGCTTACCGAGACGGAATTGCCGCAAAGCATCGGGCGACTATCCGGTTTCATGGGCAACGCGGGCGTATTATTGCGCGCTTACGTGTACATGCGACTGGTCGGTCGGGATGGCATGCGGCGTATTGCGGAATTCGCGACCCTTAACGCCAACTACCTCGAAAAGCGTCTCAAAGAGGCTGGATTCGAGTTGGCTTTCCCGGCGCGCCGCGCCAGTCACGAGTTCATCGTTACATTGAAAAACGAGGCGAAGGAACTCCAGGTCAATGCGATGGACTTTGCGAAGGCTCTGCTGGACAAGGGCTTTCACGCGCCGACTACCTATTTTCCGCTGCTCGTTCCCGAGTGTCTGCTCATCGAGCCGACTGAGTCTGAAACGAAGGAAATGGTGGATCGATTCGTCGACGCGCTGGTCGAAATCAGGGAAGAGGCGAAAACAGACGCTGAACAGGTCAAGGGTGCACCGTATACGACGCCGGTCCGTCGTCTCGACGACGTCAAGGCGGCGCGGCAGCTGGACCTCGTCTGGCACCCCGGCGCGCCCTCAGATTAGTGGAACAGCGGCGTGGATAAGCGCGAGCCGACCTTCAGTGTTTGGTTGGTCTTGCGGAACATCGGGAGTTTCGCGCCTGTGTGACGGCGACGTTTTTGCCCGCCCAGGCGCCGTAATTCACGGATTTTCCCGCATAATTTCATGTTCCCCGGTCTGCAGGACTTTCGGGGAGCCGGGGCCCGAAAATACAGTCGGATGAACGGTGGTGTATGAAGATGCTGATTCAGATCGAACGGAACCAAAACATGCAAAGAATTCGCTTCTCCCTACCCACTTTAATGCTGGTCATTGCTGGCGCATATGCAGAAGAGCCTGAATGGGCGGGCACGCTGGAAAGCATCTCGTCGGGCGTGGTTTCGATCCGCGTTGACAGTACACGGGCCTTCGATACCGAATGGAATTCGTCGAGCCAGGCCACCGGCTTCGTCGTCGATGCCGAACGTGGGCTTATACTGACCAACCGGCATGTTGTCACGCCGGGTCCGGTCGTCGCAGAAGCAATTTTTCTGAACAATGAAGAGGTCCGGCTGACGCCTGTCTATCGTGATCCGGTCCACGACTTCGGTTTCTTCCGCTACAACCCGGAAGACCTTGTCTACATCGAGCCAGCCGAGTTACCACTTGTGCCGGGCGCTGCGGGAATTGGCCGCGAGATTCGTGTTGTCGGTAACGACGCCGGCGAACAGCTATCGATACTCGCGGGCACGATCGCACGACTGGATCGTAAAGCCCCGGAATACGGCCGCGGCAAATATAATGACTTCAACACGTTCTACTTCCAAGCAGCATCGGGCACGTCAGGCGGTTCCTCCGGTTCACCTGTCATCAATATCGAAGGTGAAGTCGTCGCCCTTAATGCGGGTGGTAACAACAACGCGGCCAGCAGCTTTTTCCTGCCGTTGAATCGAATCGAACGCGCGCTGGACCTGATTCGCGATGGTGAAACCGTCACCCGCGGAACCTTACAGACGATGTTCGAGCGTAAGGCCTATGACGAACTGCGTCGGCTGGGGCTGACGAGCGAGACCGAGAAAATTGCCCGTCGACGCTTCCCGGATCAGACAGGCATGCTGACAGTTGAACAGGTGATTCCCGATTCGCCGGCGGACGGCAAGCTTGATCCGGGCGATATCCTCGTTCGCGTCGACGGCGAATTGGTCACGGAGTTTGTGCCACTTGCGGCGACGCTGGATACGCGCGTAGGCGATTCGATCTCCATCGAGGTCGAACGCGGCGGGCGATCGATCACAGAGGAAATCAAGATCAGTGACCTGCACGAGATCTCGCCGGATGAGTTCCTCGAATTCGGCGACGCTGTCGTACACGACCTTTCATACCAACAGGCGAGGCATTACAACCGTGGGATCGACGGCGTCTACGTCGCGAATCCCGGCTACCTGTTTTCCAGGGCAGCGATTCCGCGTGGGGCTGTGATATCAGAGGTTGCCGGTGCGCCTATCTCCGATATCAAGGATCTGCGCGCGCAGCTGGCCAAATTGGCGGACGGCGATCGAGCAACCTTCCGTTATCATACGATCGACGATCCGCGGAACAGCATCGTCCGTTCCGTCGAAATGGATCGGACCTGGTTTCCTGCGCAGCACTGCCATCGCGACGACACGACCGGAGTTTGGCCTTGCGAGGGCCTGGAGCCGGGACCGCCACCTTCCACGCCGGAAACCGGTAGCACCCGATTTACCGAAAAAGGCGATGCGCGCGTTAACATCGTCCAACCCTCGCTGGCAATGATTACATTCGACCTGCCGTACACGATTTCCGGCGTTGCGGAACGTCACTACTACGGGACCGGATTGGTCGTCGATACTGATCGCGGCCTGATCGTTGTGGATCGGAACACGGTTCCGATCGCGATGGGTGATGTCACGATTACCTTTGCCGGTTCCTTGCAGGTCAATGGCTATGTCAAATACGTGCACCCCTTACACAACCTCGCTATGGTTGCCTACGATCCGACGTTGATAGGCGACACGCCGGTACGTGCGGCGAGCTTTTCGGATGAAGAATTGGCGCCTGGCGATGACGTCTGGGTCATTGGACTGAAGGGCGATCACCAGATCGTGCATCAAGCTAGTACCGTCGCGTCGGTCGATCCGATGCTGCTTCCGCTGTCACGAACTATGCGCTTTCGGGATACCAATCTTGAGGCAATTTCGCTGGTCAATGCACCGGGTGACATCGATGGCATCATCGTCAATGAGAATGGCGAGATTACGGCGAAATGGGTAAGTTTTGCCTACCAGTCCGGCGGTGATGCCGGCCAGATAAATCGCGGTATATCCGCTGAGCTGGTCAGTGAATTCGTGGACGTCGTGCGGTCGGGCGATCCGATTTACTCACTGGAGGCGGAGCTGGGTTACACGCCATTGTTTGCCGCCAGAAAGCTCGGGCTGGACGAAGCGTGGTTGGATATGCTCGAGGTGCACAATCCGTCAGCACGGCGTGCGCTGACGGTGACACGGCTGGTGGCGGGTTCGCCGGCAGCGAAAGCGCTCAAGAACGGCGACATGATTCTTTCGGTCGATGACGAGCTTGTTACGACATTCCGCGAACTCGAAAGGGCGGTGCAGAAGCCGGATGTCGATGTCGTCGTCTGGCGCGATGGTGAAGCCATAGAGATGACGCTCGAAACGGTTGTGCTCGACGGGGAGGGCGTCCAACGGACAGTTGCTTGGGCTGGCACACTGCTGCAGGATCCGCACCGGGCAATGTCCGCACAACGAGGTATTGAGCCAACGGGTGTCTATATTGCTTTCTTCAGCTATGGATCACCGGCCACGCGCTACGGTCTCTGGGCTGGTCGTAGAATTGTTGCCGTTGATGATACGGAGACACCTGATTTGCAGGCCTTCCTCGACGCCGTCGATGGCAAGGCTGACCAGGACTCAGTACGTATCAGGACGGTCACCTGGAATGGCGCCGTTCAGGTGATTACGCTCAAACTCGACAAACAGTACTGGCCCTCTTACGAGATCCGCCGAACCAGTGATGGCTGGACAAGGAAGTCCATTGGTTAGCGTGGCTCGCGCGCTCTAAGGAAAATCTGTCAGACTATAAAAGACTAAGCGTGAGCGCAGTTACTCATGCAATATTTGGTCTGACCCAGGGCACAAGTCCCGGCAAACGGGCATAGTAAAGCGGGTGTTGTCGAGTTACGCGGTTTCGACTCGGTGGCAACCGCTCCCTTTTTGGGGTGCGGGTGTCTCCACACTTACTCAGCCGTACAGTTGTTTGTAAACCTGTACGAAGTACTCCATCTCTTCCGGTTTCGACATACTGATTCGCGACCATTCGTTATTGAATGGTGGAAAGTTTCGGCCTGTCAGGATGCCATATTCACCCATCTGCGATTGGAGCGTTTCATTGTCCATGCCGGTCTGGATGAAGGTAAAGTTGGTATTCGATTTGACGTAGCGCAGGCCGAGTTCGTCACACATCTTGGCAACGATCGCCTTCGATTCCTGGTTTTTTCGAATTGAGAATTTCGGAAACTCATCGTCCAGGTAGCTTGCATGCGCCGCTGCGATACCGAGTATTGTGTTCTGCCCGGTCTTGCGCCAGCGCATTTCCCGGATGAGGTCGGGATGCGCGTAGCCGAAGCCAACCCGTAGCCCAGCTAGGCCATAAATTTTCGAAGCCGTGCGCGATACAATGATGTTGTTGTGACCTTCGGCGATGAGACCGATCATGGATTCGTAGCTCGGGTCATCAACATATTCATGGTACGCCTCGTCGACAAACACGAGATGGTCCTCGGCCATCTCCAGCACGAATTCACGCATTGAGCGGCCTTCGATCACGTTCGGTATAGGGTTGTTGGGATTAACGAGGTAGACTAGGCTGGTGTCGTCGCGCAGCGCCGCACGCATGCCATCGAGGTCCGCATTGAGTCCTTCATCGACCGGAACGCGAATAATCTCCACGCCCGCCATGTCGGCGTAGCGCAGAAGTGACTGAAAGGTCGGATCTGCGCAAACGACCGATCCGCCCCGCATTCCGGTTAGCATGCCAACCGTTGACAGGATCTCTCCCGATCCGGTGCCCACTACGACGTGGTCAGGGGTGACGCCATTCAGGTCGGCGACGGTTTGCATCAGCGGGCCAATGTCCCTGAATTGGTAGCGATTAGCTAGGTGCATGTTTTCATGTACCGCTTTGAGCGCCACTCGCGACGGGCCATAGGGATTTTCGTTCGAGCTCAGCCGTACCATGTAGTCCGGACGTGGGATGTCGGCAGCAAGTGAGTTGCGCATAATTTGCATACGCGGTGTCAACGGCGTTTTTGGAATGCCGGAAATCATTGTCGCTGCCGCCATCGCCGTACCGCCGAACAGAACCTGCCGTCTCGTCAAGCTAGTCATTCATCTTCCCCTTGGTTTTTTGGTGTTCTCCGCTGCAGCCTCGATTTTGGCGCAGACGCATTGAATCTTTCTGCCACGTACACGAATCAGATCGACGTTTTCACCGATCATTGTCTGGCCCGCAAACTCAATATCTTGATCGTCATAGCGCTCCCAGACATGATCTGTTTCGATGCTATGCATTTCGCCAGTCTCGTCTCGATAGCGCACAGTAATTGAATAAGTGCCGTTGGATGAATCGCAATCTTTATTGATGATACCGCCATTGTAGTCGGCCAGCGTATTGCGCTGTGTGTACTCGATCCACAACCGCGCCTTGCAGTATTGCCTATGCTGCGTGGATTCGAAGTGAATACTGTATCTCTTCTCCGCTTGCATGGCTTCCTGGGCAAACGCGGGTAGCGGCAGGCTGGCCAAAATGAACGGCAGCCCGATCCAAGCATATTTGAAATCCCCCATGCTCGAAGTATACGAAACTATTGTCTGAATGGCGCGTTAGAGGAGGGACACGACCGTCAGTTCGAGAAATATCTAGTTTTAAGGAGGACGCCAGATTCAGGCTGGAACCCTTAAAAATGCTATCTTTACCGACTAGTTCGAGCGCCAGTTACCAAAAAGAACAGCAGGCGCACTCGATATTTCTATTTGGTATAAAAAGAAGGACATAGCCCATGCACAGGCTGATTCTGCTGATCATTCTCCTCGGTGGACTGGTATACGCCGACGAACTCAATACCAACCTCTTACTGAACACGGACGTTTTTGAGCTCGAAGTCGCGGCCGATCCGCAGATCTCGCCGGACAGCTCGCGTATTGTGTACGTCAGGCAATTCAACGACATTATGACTGATCGTGCACGAACCAACTTGTGGATCGTGGGCGCGCAGGGCGGCCAGCATCGTCCCGTTATCTCAGGGACTGATTCCTATTCCAGCCCCCGATGGTCTCCGGACAGCACTCGAATTGCCTATATCTCGAGTGCCGAGGGGCGGGGTCCCGAGCTTTACGTACGCTGGATGAATACTGGCCAGACAGCCATGCTCAGCAATCTTGCCACCTCGCCGAGCGGAATTACCTGGTCCCCCGATGGCAACTGGATTGCTTTCTCGGCGCTCGTCAAAGTAGAGAAGGCGTCACTGGCGAAAGCTCCAGCGAAACCTGAAGGTGCCAACTGGGCGCCACCGGTCGCCTATATCGACAGTATTTACTACCGCGCAGACGGCCGTGGTTATCTTGAGCCCGGCTATAACCATATCTTCGTGATTCCGGCTGAGGGTGGCACGCCCCGGCAGGTGACGTCAGGCGATTTCAATCATGGTGGAATGCTAGCCTGGTCGCCGGACGGCGATTCGATCGTGTTTTCAGCCAATCGCAATGACGACTGGGAATACCGGACCCGCAATTCGGATTTGTGGTCGGTCAATGTCGCTAGCGGTGAGCTGACTCAGCTAACCACGCGTGATGGCCCGGATTCGTTGCCGACGTTTTCTCCGGACGGGTCGAAAATTGCCTATCTCGGTTACGACGATCGCAGCATGGGCTTTCATACAACTAACGCTTACGTGCTCGACGTAGACGATGGCAGCATCCAGGAACTGACGGCGGACTTTGATCGATCGGTATTTTCCATTCGCTGGGCCGGTAGTAATAACCGGGTCTACGTTCTTTACGATGACCGCGGCAAACGACACATCGGAACGATGGCGCTCGGCGGCGACATTGACGTCATCGTCGATGACGTTGGTGGCACAGGGGTCAGTCGTCCCTATACCGGTGGCGGTTTTTCAGTAGCCGATGATGGCGCCTATGCTTACTCTGCAGGTACACCGTATCGGCCCGCCGATGTTTCAGCGGGTCGTCCCGGTCGTGCTGGCACAAAGCTCACAAACCTTAATGACGATCTGCTGGCACACAAGACGCTCGGAGAGGTAGAGGAACTGACCTGGGCATCCTCTGAGGATGGCCTCGAGATCCACGGTTGGATCGTTACGCCGCCGGATTTCGATCCGTCACAGACGTATCCGCTTGTGCTTGAAATCCACGGTGGGCCCTTTACGGCCTACGGACCGTCTTTCAGCGTTGAAACACAGCTCTACGCGGCCGCGGGCTACGTCGTACTGTATACGAATCCACGGGGCTCCACGAGCTACGGCGAGGCCTTTGCCAACGAGATTCACTACAATTATCCCGGCGAGGACTACGATGACCTGATCTCGGGCGTCGACGCTGTTATCTCACGGGGCTATATCGATGACGAGCAGTTGTTCGTGACGGGCGGCTCCGGTGGCGGCGTGTTGTCGGCCTGGATCATCGGCAATACTGATCGGTTTGCCGCAGCGGTTGTCGCGAAGCCCGTCATTAACTGGATCAGTGAATCTTTGTACAGCGATATCCACCGTACGATTCCGGGCTACTGGTTCGAGAAGTACGCGTGGGAGGACCCGATGGAATACTGGCGACGTTCGCCCCTGTCACTGGTGGGCAACGTGAACACGCCGACGATGCTGCTCACGGGCGAAGCCGACCACCGGACACCGATGCCGGAGTCGGAGCAGTATTACCAGGCACTTCAATTGAGAAAAGTGGACAGTGCGCTGGTCAGAGTACCGGAAGCCTCGCACGGCATTGCGTCCCGGCCATCGCACCAGATCGCCAAGGTTGACAATATCCTGGCGTGGTTCGGGAAGTATCGAAAGGAATGACAACCCAGGTGTCAGAGCCTAACTCTGATAATTGAAATCTGGTCGTAGGAGCTTGCCTGGTGCACGATAGAGAGACAACGATGAAGAGACTGACAATTGTTCTGTTACCAATTCTGCTTGCAGCCTGTACGCAACCCGCGGAACCTCAAGTGAATGCGGCGGATACCGCAGCAATCGACTATCCGGCTTCGATTACTGTTGATCACGTCGACAACTATCACGGCACCGGAGTCGCCGATCCTTATCGATGGCTAGAAGACGATGTCCGCGAAAGTGAAGACGTGAGCAATTGGGTGGAGGCACAGAATGCGGTCACGTTCGACTACCTTGCAACCATCGAAGAGCGCTCGCTGATCGAGAAGCGCCTGACAGAGCTATGGGACTACGAGCGTTTCGGTTTGCCACGAAAGGAGGGCGGTCGATACTTCTACAGCTATAACAACGGGCTTCAGAACCAAAGCGTCGTCTATACCCAGGCAACGCTGGACGAGAGAGCCAGATTACTGATTGACCCGAATACCTGGTCCGACGACGGAACCGTTGCACTGGCATCCTACTTTCCCAGCCCCGACGGTGCGCATGTCGCCTACCTCGTACAGGACGGTGGATCGGACTGGCGTGTCGGCGAAGTCCTGAACATCGAAACGGGCGAAAAGCTTGATGGCCGACTCGAATGGCTCAAGTTCACGGGGCTGTCATGGGCCGGTGACAGTTCGGGTTTCTATTACAGCCGCTATCCGGCGACGTCCAAGGAGGAGAAATTCCAGTCTCTGAACAAGAATATGACGATCTACTTCCACGAGTTGGGTACGCGGCAGGAAGACGACGTCGTGGTCTATGCGACGCCTGATAATCCCGATTGGGGTCCTCGTGCCCAGGTGACCGATGACGGCGACCACCTGATCATCACGATTTCAGTGGGAACGGACAGTCGTTACTCGATCGTCTACCAGGACCTGACCGATCCCGAGTCAAAGCCCGAGACGATGATCGAAGGCTTCGACTACGACTACAGCATGATAGGGAATATGGGTGACGACCTGTACTTCCGGACGAACAACGGCGCACCGAAGAACCGGCTAATCGTCATCGACGCAAAAGATCCGGCGCCAGAGAATTGGCGTGAGGTGATCCCGGAAGCGGAAGATGTGCTGGACGGTGTCGATCTTGTCGGAGGTAAAATTATTACCGAATACATGCAGGACGCCTGGTCAGTCGTAAAGATCTATGACCTGGACGGCAATCACACCGGCAATGTCGATCTACCGGGTATCGGGACGGCATTCGGTTTTGGCGGCAAGGTTGACGATACCGAGACGTTCTACGGCTATACCAGCTTCAATACACCAAACACCGTCAATCGATTTGATGTAGAGACTGGCGAGACGATGGTGTTCAAAGCACCGGATGTACCGTTCAATCCAGACGATTATGTCGTCGATCAGGTTTTTTACAATTCTAGAGATGGCACGCGTGTACCCATGTTCATCGCGCATCATAATGATGTCGTACCTGACGGCAATCGACCGACCTTGTTGTACGCGTATGGCGGATTCAACATCTCGCTGCAGCCATCCTATTCCGTTACACGCATGGCTTGGATGGAGATGGGCGGCATCTTTGCGCTGGCCAACATCCGTGGCGGTGGCGAATATGGCGAGGAATGGCACAAGGCAGGCACCAGGCTCAACAAGCAGAATGTGTTTGATGACTTTATTGCTGCGGCCGAGTACCTGATCGACGAGGGCTACACGCGAACGGAAAAACTCGCCGTGCAGGGTGGCAGTAACGGTGGGCTCCTGATCGGCGCGGTTGTTAATCAGCGTCCGGATCTTTTCGGCGTTGCACTACCTGCGGTGGGCGTGATGGACATGCTGCGCTTCCATCAGTTCACAGCAGGTCGGTTCTGGACCGATGACTATGGATCGGCAGATGATCCGGAGGAGTTCAAGGCACTATTAGCCTATTCGCCGTACCACAACATCCAGGATGGTGTCGCTTATCCGCCTACACTGGTGACCACTGCGGACACCGATGATCGCGTCGTACCTGGCCACAGCTTTAAATACGCAGCGAGAATTCAGGAAGCGCAGGGCGGTGATGCACCCGTGCTGATTCGTATCGAGACCCGTGCCGGTCACGGCGCCGGTGTGCCGACGGAGAAACGCATCGCTGCCTATGCCGACACGTGGGCATTTGTGGTCCGCAATCTAGACATGCGTCTTCCGGAGGGGTACGCAGAATAACGCTCCCGTCATTGCGAGGAGTGCGACGCAGCAATCTGCTTCGCATTACACATCGATTGCGAGATCGCCGCGCTGCGCTTTCGATGACGGAATCCAGGGGTCAGAGCCTGGCTCTGACCACTTCAGGCTATATCCACCGCCTGACCTTCTTCTTGTACTCCCGGTAGCTGTCACCGAATTTTTCTTCGAGGTAGACCTCCTCGTGACGGATCGCGACCAGGTAGATCGCACATGCGCAGACGGGCGCCAGCAAAAACACCCAAGCTTCATCCAGAATAATCGAGAAGCCGATGCACCACAGCACCATCATGACGTACATCGGGTTGCGCGTGCATTTGTAAGGTCCTTCAACCAGAATTTCCGGCGTCGATGTCCAGGGTCTCGCGTCCTGTTGTGATTCTTGGAACAGCTTGATCGGCAGATAGCCAAAAACGTATCCGGACAGGAAGCAAATTAGCCCACCCACCCAGTAACGTGCGGGCGCCGGCACGAGAAAGTCGTTCATAATCGGATAGATCTTGCCAAGCCCGAAGCCGATCAGGATGGTCAGGATACCGACGACGGGTGGCGGAAACTTTACCGCGGCATGATCGTTGCCATCGCTCGTCGGGACGTTCCTGTTTTGCTCATTCATCGGGTCACTCCCCGGCCATGCCTTCGACCCAATCAAAAAACTTCTCGATCGTTTTGCGGTAGGTATCCGGCGCCCGGCTCAAAGACGCATGTGCGACACCCTTGATGACGACCAATTGTGCGCCCGGCGTCATCTCCTGGAATCTTGCGACGGTTTGTGGACGTGCCTCGTCAAACTCGCCAGTGATGTAAAGGACCGGAACGTCTATGTCGCCAAGCGATCCGGTGACGTCGAAATCCGACAGGTTTCCGGTTGCGCGAAACTCGGTCGGGCCCCACATGTAGTTGTAGATGATCGGGTTCCACGGTGCGTCAGAGCAGTCATCGCTTTCCTCTGCGGGCTCGCCGTACCTCACGTGCCGCTCATAGAATATATCGGACGCGGTTTCATACTCCTTGGAATCGGTCGTTCCAGCTTCTTCATGCCGGGTCAGGGTCTTCTGTATGTCTGCCGGCAGTCTCTCGCGGAGCAGGTTCGCATCAGCGATCCACATCGGTGTGCTGAGCAGCGGGCTCGAAAAAGTGACGGAGGCCAGACGACTGGTGCCTTTTTCAGCGACGTAGGCGCCGGCCAACGCGCCGCCCCAGGAATGGCCCAGCAGATGATACTTCTCGGCCCCAAGCGCCTCCAGCAACATGTCGAGCCCATCTACAAAGCGTTCCGTCCTCCACAGGGAAAGGTCCGAAGGCCTGCCTGAGCGCCCTGTTCCCAACTGGTCGTAACGAATGACGGGTCGTTGGTCGCCCAATGGTTCCAGCAACGAATAGCCGCAGGACGTCCCGCCCGGACCGCCGTGCAAAGCTATGACGGGGACCCCGGAACCGGCGCCGACGATCTTGTACCATACCGGTCCGCCAGGCACGTCGATAAAGCCTTGTCCTGGTTCAGGGTTTTGGTTGGCGAGTGCGAGTTGTCCGAGAAGGATCAATGTCAGAGTTACAGCGAAATGCTTCATGCCGGGCACCGATTTTTCCTGTTTCGAAAAGTTATAAACCAAAAAATGGTTTATCGCATCAAAAGGATATTTCCGGCAACGAAGTGAAGTGTCCATTTATGGCAAGGACAGGCTTATTCCTCTCAGTGCTTTGCCTGTTGCCGGCGTTACCCGCTATTGCCAAAACGACCGCTATTCCGGATTTGCCGCGCGTCACTCAACCGATCGAGATCGACGGCAAGCTGGACGATGACGCGTGGCGCCACTGAAGTCGAAGTCAGTTCGCGCAGGGTGGGAAGGCAGATCCTGTATTCCTACAAGCTGAATCCGCAAACGGTGTTCTTCCTAGGGTATTCAGATCAGCATATTGAGGACGACGACCTGGACGATCTGATGGTCACCGATCGCACCTACTTTCTCAAGATTGGGTATGCCTGGATGCTGTAACCGGCACGCTGAATGTTCATCCGCGAGAGGATCATCTCCAGGTACTTGCAACAGCGTGCTAGTCCCGGTTCTGTTGGGTCAGTTTTGCATTCAGGATGAGGTGCTTGCCCGTCGAGTTGTACGGGTCGCAAAAATCATCCATCTCATCCGCAAGCGCCAGATCAGTAGTATTCAACGACGCGCTGACGAGATAGGCTTCGTCCTTCTCATCCTTGCCTGCAACCGGGTTCTTGTGAAATACGGATGTCGGTTTTGAGTTGTGTGAATTCATACGTTGTCTCGGTCGATCTGTGTCTTGTTGTTTATTCTAATTGAGGCCAGAGTTAAAGATTCAGTCGCTCGTCTGCCCGTTGCTGCCGTTGATCGGCTACTTGCCATTGGTCAGCGCAGCCCTGCCGATTAGCCGGTGGCCGCTCAATCTGTCGCAAGGCTGAAGAGAAAAAGAATCTATCCCATTAGGCTCATTGCCATGAAACTTGACCCTATTATGTTCAATTTCAGAGTCTTAGCGCAAGTATCTGGAGGTTGTCTAGGTGATTTGAGCTGGCCCGAGGCAAGGAAAGCGCTTCCAAGAGATGCTGGTTGGCATCTTGCCTTTCGGCGCGGGCGACAGGATTGCTAATTTCGATCGCTGCGCGGGAAATTCTCATTGAGACTGGTACACCAACGCTTCTGGTTTCCTGGTCGATCTCGATACGGAAGAAGGTGAGGCCCTGGTCGGATAGCAGGAATGGTTCAAAGCGATCGACGGTTTCTCTATCGGACTACTCCGGCGCGGCGATGGGTTGCTATCATATTGACTCCAACATATAGAACAAAGGAGTGGCGCCATGGCCGTCTATGTCATTGTGAATATGAAAGTTACCGACGATAGCTGGATCCCGGAATACGCAGCGAACGTGCATGACATCGTGCACAAACACGGTGGTAAGTATCTCTCACGTAGCGGCAACATAGCGACGATCGAAGGGGAACCGACCGGCGCAAATCTGATTGCGCTCATCGAGTTTCCGACGATGGAGGCGTTACAGGCGTTTGGTTCGGATCCAGCGTATGCGCGGTACGGTGAAGCGCGTATTGCCGGCACGGTCAGTACGATTGAAGTCATCGACGACACGGATGCAGCGGGAACGATTCCGTACCTCAATGCCGGTGATTAATGTCCCCAGCGTTTTCTGTCACGACCACGACGTTATTCGGTAGCTGAAAAGAAGGCACCGCGCTCACCGTCATTAAAGGCGAGCGTGGCGGGGTGTCTCCGTGAATGCTGATCCGACGACGCCTGCGAGACGTTTAACGGCCGTGCGCGAGACTAGCCGATACGCGGTGGTGGCAGGTGTCCCAGTACCTGTTCAATCGCAAGGCCGAGTTGCAGCATCTTCACATCGCTGCCAGCGGGACCGTCCAACTCGATACTCACGGGTAAGCCGTCACTGCCCAGACCCGCCGGTACAACGAGGCCCAGTATTCCCGAGGTGCTGCCCGGTGCGATGTTCCGTCCCATGACACCTTGGAAAGACACCATCTCGCCATTGAGTTCGACTTCGACATCCTGGCCGACTGGTGTCGCTGCCATTTGTGTGCAGGGCAATATCATTCCATCGAGACGGTTATTCGCGAAGTAATCTGTCATTGTTTGCCGAAATACCGGTAAGCGTTCATCGCGCAACCTGGCGAATTCCTTGTCGGAGGGCCGCATCGGAGCACCGGCTACAACGTATTCTGCAAACGCTTCTGCGATGTCGTCGCTGAGTTGTGCAACCACGTCATCGAATGAAATTCCTGCGCCTGATTCCTCCAGGTAGCGGCTGAAGCTGGGCAGCAGATGGTAGATCTGCACCGGGTCGGTGATTTCGGCGACCAGCTCTCGTACATTCGGTACGTTTGCTTCGACAATAGTGGCCCCGGCATTGGCGAGTATCTCTAGGGACTCATTGGTGATGCGCTCGACATCAGGATGCAGATTGTTGAAATAGAAATCGCGTGAGATGCCAATGCGTGCGCCTTCAAGGATAGCTACCGGATCGGATACGGCGGGGAATGCCTCGCCCGTTATGACCTCGTCGAACAGGATCAGGTCTGTGACCGAGCGCGCATGCGGTCCGACCTGGTCGAATATCGGCGTAATCGGCGTTACACCCCCGTTCGGGTAACGATTCTGGGTCGGCCGGTAGCCGTATACACCACAGAGCGCGGCGGGTACCCGGATCGAACCCTGTGTGTCCTCGGCAATACCCAGCGGCGCCATTCGCGCGCCAATGGCCGCACCGGTTCCGCCGCTGCTGCCGCCCGGGATCCGGTCCGGGTTGTAAGGATTTCGAACAGCGCCGAACGCAAGGTTGTTGCTCGTCCATCCAAAAGACATTTCATGGATGTTGGTCTTGCCCATGACGATTGCGCCAGCAGCCTTGAGTCGCTTGATGAGCTCCGCGTCTTCGGCCGGTTGGAAATGTTCCAGTGCCCGGGTACCGGCGCTGGTTGGATACTCACTCGTATTGACGCTGTCCTTTACCGGAAGGGGTAATCCGTGCAGCGGTCCAACGGTTTGTCCGGAAGCCAGATGCCGGTCGGCTGCGCGAGCCGCTTCAAGCACCTTTTCCGGATCGAGCACGCGCCAGGCGTTTAGTGACTCTGTCGCGTCACAGCGAGCGAGCAGACTTGCGGTGTATTCCTCAGCGGAGATTTCGGCATCGCGCATCGCCTGTAGTGCTTCTGTTGCGGTGAGATCGGTCATATCCGTATTCATTGGCGCGGCCTCCTGATCGTCACCGTTCCCACAACCAGCGGCCGTCGATGCGACAGCAGCAGTCATCGCGATGAATTCCCTTCGGGACGTCTTATTGTTCATCGTTTACTCCATTATTTGTCTCGCGGATCTGTGCGGACAGCGCTTCCCAACTTGTTATCGGTAGCGAGCAGTGTGTGCCTATACAACGATAGGCGATGGTTTCGCCTTCAACGGGCTTTCGGTCGGCGAGCGCACCGGGCAAACCTTCCTCATCAGCCGGGATCGCATAGACCAGTCGCGTCGGTGCATACAATCGGGAGGCGCTGTTGCGCCACTCTTCGACGTTGCTCGCTCCGCCACGAATAATGATGATCTCGGGATGGGAGAGGTACTCTTCCAGGGCCGTCACGAGCGATACGTGACCATGTGGATATTCGTCGATGGCCGGCCACGCTCGCTTCAGCGTCTTTTCCGCGGCCGAGAGATATCGGGATTCCCCTGACAGGAAACCGAGGCGCTGCAACGCAAATGCGGCGATCCCATTACCTGAAGGCGTTGCATCGTCAGCCAGAGGCTTGGGCCGGTGCATCAGCTGTTCATGATCCGCGGCAGTGAAAAAGAAGGCGCCCACAGCATCGTCATAGAAATGAGTCAGCAGGCCATCAGCAAGGTCGACGGCGAACTTCAGATGCGCGGTGTTCCAGCGTGCCTGTAGTAACTCAAGAATGGCATCGACGAGGAATGCGTAGTCGTCGAGATAGGCGGGGAAACGCGCCACGCCGTCCTTGTAGCAGGCCAGTAGTCGACCGTCCTTGTAAAGCTTGTTCTGAATGAAATCAACTGCGCCTGCGGCAGCATCCACCAGATCGTCGCGCTCCAGCGCATTGCCGGCGATCGCCAGCCCCCGAATCGCAAGCGCATTCCAGGACGTCAGCTGTTTTTCGTCTCGTCCTGGCGGTACACGCTTGTCACGGGTCTCTAGCAACGTCATGCGGGCCGCATCTATCGTTGCGGAAACCTCATCCAGCGACTGCCCGGTGTCATTGGCAATGGCCTGTCGTGTTTCGCGTACGGTGAGGTGCCACTTGCCTTCGAAGTTAGCTGCCGTATCGAGCCCGAGATAACGGGCGATGAGCACGTATTGTTCGGCCGACAACAGTGCCTTCACTTCATCCGGTGTCCAAACGTAATAAAGGCCTTCCTCCCCTTCCGAGTCTGCATCGCGCGTCGAATAGAAACCGCCATTGGGTGCCAGCATGTCGGCGAGCATCCAGTCAGCCGTTTCATGGGCAGTCCGGAGGAACAGTTCTTCACCGGTAGCCAGTGCTGCTTGCGCGTACAATGCCAGCAGAGGACCGTTGTCGTAGAGCATCTTTTCGAAATGCGGGATCTGCCAGTAGCGGTCAACGGCATAACGGCAGAACCCGCCACCGAGCTGATCATAGATACCTCCCTCGGCCATTCGAGCCAGCGTCAGCGAGACGAAGAAAAGTGCTTCTATGTCGGGTTCCTCACCGCTTGCACTGGCGCGCCAGTGTCTTAGCAGCCGGTCCAGCGTCGACGGGTGTGGAAACTTGGGCGCATTGCCAATACCGCCGTATTCGCGATCGACGTTCTGGGCGATCGCCTGCCTGGCCGCGCCCAACGGCGCCTTGTTGATGGAATGTTCGCCCGGGCCGGGCTCGAGCCGCCGGATCACACCGGCCAATTGCTCGCCCTGGCTTTTGACGTCATCGCGATTTTCCTTGTAGAAGTCCGCAGCGCGGGTCAGCAGTTCGCGAAACGAGGGCAGGCGATGCTGGTTCTCCGGCGGGAAGTAGGTGCCGCCAAAGAACGGTCGCTGATCGTCCGGATCGATAAACATTGTCAATGGCCAGCCACCCGGCCGGCTCGTCAATAACTGGTGCGCGATCTGGTAGATGTGGTCCAGGTCGGGTCGCTCTTCGCGATCGACCTTGATGTTCACGTAAAGCTGGTTC
Organism: Woeseiaceae bacterium; assembly: GCA_029243005.1. Classification (GTDB taxonomy): domain Bacteria; phylum Pseudomonadota; class Gammaproteobacteria; order Steroidobacterales; family Woeseiaceae; genus SZUA-117. The sequence goes on along the minus strand of JAQWSV010000023.1, from coordinate 850 downwards.
ATGAGCTCGGCCGTCGTCTCGTCCTCGAATGACTCATGTGCCATGACATGACACCAGTGGCAGGCTGAATAGCCAACGGACAGCAACACTGGTTTCCCCAGCTCACGTGCCAGGGCGAGCGCTTCCTCACCCCATGGATACCAGTCCACCGGGTTCCCTGCGTGTTGCAAAAGGTAGGGGCTCGTCTCTGTTCCGAGGCGGTTGGAGCGACTCATCGACGCACTATAACGCATGGATAGGGAAGCCACCGGAATCGTGTAAACTTACCGCCCATGCTGACGTACCCCGAAATCGATCCGATTATTTTTTCGATTGGTCCGCTCGCTGTACGCTGGTATGGCCTCATGTACGTGATCGGTTTCGCCGCCGCCTGGCTGCTTGCCAGCAAGCGCGCCAAAGAAGCATGGTCGCTGATCAAACCCAACCAGGTCGATGACCTAATTTTCTACGGCATGCTCGGCGTGATCGTTGGTGGCCGAATCGGCTACTGCATTGTTTACGGTTGGGAAATCTGGCTCCAGGATCCACTATATGTCTTCAAGATCACGCAGGGTGGCATGTCCTTCCACGGCGGACTCGCAGGCGTGATGACGGCGATGTGGCTGTTCGGCCGTCGCCTCAAGTTGGGCATGTGGCAAGTGACGGATTTTGTTGCTCCTATTGTGCCGATCGGACTGGCGACAGGCCGTATCGGCAATTTCATCAACAATGAGTTGTGGGGTAAATCGACCGACGTTCCCTGGAGTTTCAACATCAACGGCGTCGGCCTGCACCCGTCGCAGCTCTATGAAGCGGTGCTGGAGGGGCTGGTCTTGTTCATCATCCTCTGGATGTATTCCTCGAAGCCGAG
>JAQWSV010000276.1 GCA_029243005.1 Woeseiaceae bacterium | reverse complement strand
GTTCTGTCTATCATCCCCTACGAGACGGAAGACGAGGCAATCCAGATTGCAAACGACACGCCGTACGGACTGTCAGGCTACGTCTCCTCGACTGACCTCGAGCGAGCACGAGGTATCGCGGCTCGCCTGGAAACCGGTATGGTGCACATAAATAATGCCTCGCTGGATGATCAGGCACCCTTCGGTGGCTACAAGCAATCCGGCAACGGTCGCGAGTGGGGGCCCCACGGCATCGAGGAATTTCTCGAAGTGAAATCAGTCTACGGATACCGGGACGCAGGATAGGCAAGCTTTTGATGAAGGTCACAAAACAGAACATCGGTACGCACTCACGGGACACCAGGTCACTGATCATTGCAACCCTCGCCGCTTTTGTACTGTCGGCATGCGCGGAATCCACGCGTCCGGAAGCGACCGGCAAAGGACGGGTCAGAGGCATCAATGCGGTCACCACGTCACCCGAACTCATATTCCTGAACGAAGAGCGCTCACAGGGCACAGTGAACTACCGGGCGGTCTTGGGTTTTGCAGAGTGGGACGATCTCTCCTACAACTTCAATTTCGACGTGCTTCCAGAGGGTGCCAATGAATCCCAGCGGATCGCGACCCAACCAATCGATGTCATCGCGGATACTGACCACACCATCGTCCTGGCTGGCAGCCTCGCGAATCCGACGCTGCTGACATGGGAAGCCGAAGAGCGCGAGTGGAGTGGTACAGAAACAGTATTTGAAGTGGACTTTTTCCACGTGTCGCCCCTGCTTGGTGAAGTCGATATTTACTACGCACCTGAAGGTACGGTGCCAGTTCTGGGTAATGAAATCGCCACGATGAATAATGGCGACCGGATTCCCTACCGGGAGTTCACGGAAGGCGTTTACGAACTCCTGATTACCGCGCCGGATGACCCGTCAACCATCCTGTTCCAGTCATCGGCACTGTCGGTGCCTCCGGCGGAGCGAATCACGATCGGCATCTTTGATACGAATCCCTCCATCGTTGCGCCCGTCGACGTCAATATCATTTTTGATGGCTCCGCAGTGCAAAATCTTTCGGATATCAATTCTCCGGCCGAGATTAGACTTACACATGCATCTTTCGGCGTGGAGAATATCAACGGATATTTCGACGACGATTTCAGTACCGTGGTGTTCTCCGATGTCGCCTTCGGTGAATCGTCACCCTATTCCGGTCTGAGCGAACCGGAAACGCCATTCGATGTCGCGCTCGTCAGTGCACCGGCGACAACCGTCACCGAAACCGACGTGCTACTGCTAAAAAATACGCGCCGGTCACTCCTGTTCTGGGGTCTCCCGGGCGCCCACTTCCTGCGCCCATTGATCCATGACGCCCGACCGGTGGAGTTCTTCGCGGCAACAAGAATCACGAATGTGTCCACAAACCTCGAATTCATGGATATCTACATCGTCGAGCCAGGCACGGTCCTTGACGACAACGTCTTGCCAAACTTTGGGGGCGCAATCCCCGGCATCTCGACGGAATTCTTCAATCCGGGGCTTGGTATGCTGGAGTTCATTCTGACCATGCCCGGTGGAAAGACGCCGATTGCAACGCCCGTGGTTCTGGATCTGGCCAGCGGTGACGTCGTCGACATGATCATCGTCGATACCGCCGATCCTGCGGTCGTCGAACTGCGCATCTTCGAATCTATTCCCTGACCTCACTCATTTCTGACGCCAGGGGTCAGCTCGCACGAGCAGGCGAACGACTTTGAACCAGGTCTCCTGCGATAAGGCCTCGAGAACATCGAGTGCTGCGTTATCCATATATCGAGAATGCTCGATATATGGATAATCATTCAAGCTCTGCCTATCTTGACAAACGGGAGACTCAAGACGCGATCGCCGCTTCGATGTAGGCCGCCTTGTCGTTGGCGGCGTCTTTTTTGCTAACCTTCTTGGAGTTGTACATGGCCTCGTCGGCGATACTGACGAGATCCCACAGATTCTTGCCATGCTGGGGCATTAGAGCTATACCGACACTGGCTGCGCATTCAATTTCCTGCCCCTGGATAATGTAGGCCTCAAATGTCGTATCCACGAGGCGCCGTACGATGCGTTTCGCGTCCTCCACCGATACCCCTGGCAACACGATAACGAACTCATCACCACCAAGGCGTGCGAATACATCTTCCGGTCGCAGGCAAAACGCCAGTCGGTGCCCAAAGGCTTTCAGCAATGCATCACCGACCAGATGGCCGAATCTGTCGTTAATGGATTTGAAATGATTCAGGTCTAGGTACAGCAAGGCACCCTGCTCATTGTTCGCGATAGCTTCTTTCGCCAACTTCTCGAATCCCCTTCGATTCAGAATGCCGGTCAGCGGATCCCGCAACGCATCGGCCAGTATCCTAGTCTCGTCGCGCTTACGCTGGGTAATGTCGATCAGGGTGACCGAAAAGTCATTACCCACTGGTTCGCTGACGACGCGCAACCAGGTATCGTCTTCCTCCCGTTTGATCTCTGCTTCGTAGCCGGTGGTAGTCCGCGACGGATTCTCAACGCCGAATTGTTCTTCCAGTCTCTGCGGCTGCAGGAGTGTCAACTGGTCGAGCTGCATACCCACCAGCTCGCCGCTTTCAGTACCAAGATGACGTTCTGCCGCCCGGTTGGCAAAAATGCAGCAAAACTTGTCGTCCGCCTTGTCATTGGCGCGACCGAACCTGAGAATGCCATTGGACGAGTGCTCGACCAGCGAGCGTATCTGGTGTTCACTGTCGGCTAGTGCTTTGAGTGCCAGCTTCCGCTCGGTGACATCTCGGCAGACCACAACCATCCCCTGGTTCTGGCCGGTCGGCCCAGGAAGCGGCGCGCTATTCAATTCGAAGTAGCGATCAGTTTTTATTTTTAGCGTCTGCGTAAGATCACAATCCTTGCCGTGACCAAGAATGGCCTGGGCCTCCGGCACATTCTCCCAGAGTCGCTGACCGATCAGATCGGCTTCCTCGGACTCTAGCAGGCGCTGAGCCGGAGAGTTGGCGCTCACGATGCGCCGCGACTTGTCGAGAACGATGATCGGATCACGTACATGGTCGAACATTGTTTGATAAGCAAGCGGGCTGAATTCGTAGACCCGCATGGCCACGCTAGCGTACCAGTACAGTGGCAGCAGCAACACGAGGGTCAATGAAGTGAATGGAAAGTCTATTGGCCCCATGTGAAAAAGTGTATTCACGACACTGACCGAAAACGGCAATATTG
>JAQWSV010000268.1 GCA_029243005.1 Woeseiaceae bacterium | reverse complement strand
TGGGGCGGTTGGTGGTTCTGGGACCCGGTTGAAAATGCCTCATTTATGCCCTGGCTCGCTGGTACAGCACTGATTCACTCACTTGCAGTAACCGAGAAGCGAGGCCTGTTCAAGAGCTGGACGCTGCTGCTTGCGATTTCGGCGTTCTCGTTGAGCCTGCTAGGTACATTCCTTGTGCGCTCCGGCATCCTAGTTTCGGTACATGCGTTTGCAGTCGATCCCGAGCGGGGGCTGTTCATTCTTGCGTTCCTTGCCATCGTCATCGGCGGGGCATTGGCACTTTACGCTTGGCGCGCACCATCGCTAGATTCTGAAGCGGGCTTTCATCCGTTATCGCGCGAGACCTTCCTTTTGTTGAACAACGTTCTGCTCGTCATCGCTACCGCGTTGATCCTTGGGGGCACACTCGCACCGTTGTTCGTGGAGCTGTTTACCGGAGGAAAGATATCCGTCGGGCCGCCATATTTTGAAATCGCATTCGCCATTCCGATGATTCCGCTCATCCTGCTGATGGGTATCGGAATGCACACAGCGTGGCGCAGCCAGGTGCCTTCGCCGCTCCTGGATAAATTGAAAAAGCCTGCGCTAGCTGCTGTTGTCCTGGGCATTGCTATTCCACTGGTGATCTACGGACGCACCAGTGTGTTGATGATCATCGGCACCGTATCCGCTGTTTGGATCATGGTCGTATCGCTCATCGGTCCGGTACGGTCCTGGCTCCGCGACAAAGGAACGGCAGGCATTACGCGTGGCGCACTCGGAATGTCGATTGCACATTTCGGCGTCGGCATGTTCGTTCTGGGCGTAACTATTGTCTCGTCATTCACCATTGAGGCCGATCGCAGTTTAAAAATCGGAGATTCGGTCGAAGTGGCCGGTTTTGAGTTCGAACTACGCGGACTGCAAAATGTCACCGGGCCAAATTACCAGGCGATTGAAGGTGAAATCGACGTGCGGCAAAATGGTGAATTCGTCAGCCAGCTCCGTCCGCAGAAACGTACATACCTCGTTCAACAAAGTCCGATGACCGAGGCAGCTATCGACGGGCGATGGCACCGAGACATTTTTGTTGCGCTGGGTGATCCGCTCGGGAACAACGCCTGGAGTGTGCGAATGCAATACAAACCGCTCATTCGTTTTATCTGGCTTGGCGCCTTTGTCATGGCATTTGGTGGCATCGTCGCGGCCAGTGATCGACGATACCGGCTGACGGTCAGGGAGAAGGATGCACAACAGAAGCCTGTCGGAGAGCCGGCCTGATGCTTCGCTTTATTGGACCCCTGGTTGTTTTCGGCCTGCTCGTCCTCGTGTTTATTAAAGGACTGGATCCCGAACGAAATCTGAATGAATTGCCGTCCCCGTTTCTGGGTAAGGAAGCCCCGCAATTCGACTTGCCGCGGATCAAATTACCGGACGAACGTGTATCGAGCGCTGACTATGCGGGTGAGATGGTGCTCATTAACTTCTGGGCAACGTGGTGTGCGCCGTGCCGCCAAGAGCATCCCTTCCTCCTCGAGATTGCTGAAAGTGGCATTATTCCGATCTACGGAATTGACTGGAGAGACCATCGCGAACATGCAATCGAGTGGTTGCAGGTGCTAGGCGACCCCTACGTCGCGTCGGGATACGATGAGGATGCCACGACAGGCATTGACTGGGGCGTGTACGCGGCACCGGAAACATTCCTGATCAGCAAAGACGGTGTCGTGCTCTACAAGCACCTCGGTGCATTGACGTCCACGGTGTGGGAGGAAGACTTCCTGCCATTGATTGAAACCGAGAAGGTGCGTTGAGTCGATGAAGTCGATTACGACTATTGTTCTGTTTTTACTGTCCGGCATCGCCGCCGCCATCGACACCGACATTGCGTTTGAAGATCCGGAGATGCAAGCGCGCTATGAAGCCATCACTGAAGAGGTGCGATGTGTCAAGTGCCAGAATCAGACGATCAAGGACTCGAACGCGCTGATCGCTAATGACCTGCGTCGCGAAATCCGACGTCTGATGGGCGAGGGCATGAGCGATGCGGAGATCTATGACTTCCTGGTTGCGCGTTACGGAGAGTTCGTCCTTTATCGGCCACGTATGAGCGGCGTGTCGCTCCTTCTGTGGATCGCGCCTGTTCTATTCCTACTAATGGGCGGGTTCATTTTTGTTCGGGTTTTGCGCAAACGCATGTCAATGCCTTTCGATCTCGACGACGACTTTGAAGCCGGCCGGGAAACGGACCAGGTTGCGAGATAAGCCATGTTCTGGATCATCATTGGCGTCATGCTCGCCACGGCCATGCTTGTCATCATGTGGCCACTTTATCGAGTCGAAAAGCGATTCTCTGTAACTGCCATCGCTTCTATGGTGTCAGTCGCGGTCATCTCGGCAACGCTGTATTCACAGATCGGAACGCCCAATCCTGACAGCCAGGTGGCGGCGATGCCTGATATCAATGAGATGGTGAGCTCTCTGGCGCAGCGCCTGGAAGAGAATCCGGTCGATCTTGTGGGCTGGAAGATGCTGGGGCGATCGTATATGCAACTCGAGAACTTTCCGGGCGCCGTCAGTGCATTCGAACGTGCGGTCGAGATCGAATCGTCGGAAAACGGACAGACGCTTGCCGATCTCGGGGAAGCCATCCTGATGGGGAATCCACGAGAGCTGCTCGGGCGCGCAGGACAGCTCTTCGAGAATGCGCTGGCCCTGACGCCCGGTAATGGCAAGGCACTGTTTTATTCCGGTATGGCCGCAGCGCAGCGGGGCGATAACCTGCTTGCCGCGGATCGTTGGGAAGCGTTGCTGGCGACTTCGCTACCACCGAATGTTGCCGATATCCTCCACGAACGCATTGCCGAATTACGCGGCGGCGCCCCTTTACCAGAGGCTGCGCCGACAAAAAGCGGGCCCATC